>JAUVTO010000088.1 GCA_030601485.1 Desulfobacterales bacterium
TCACAGAACCGCACAGAATCGTACCGCTAAGCCCAGTATTCCAACATTCCAGTATTCCATCATTCCAGAGCATATGTTCACGGCACAGCCAATTTTCTCTGACCTGGCCCAGAGGACCAGGTTTTCAATGTTGTAATAAATTTTCAAATTAAGATACCTGCTAACAGACCGTACCATGTCATCCTCTATATATCTAATTTTTAACAAACTGTAAAAAAAACTGTCACCCACAGTCCCTGGCACTTCCATTTTTTTAGCTCAGCAATTACCTGAATCAATTTTTCTTCAATAAAATAGAGCACTTTCTCACTACCTTCGCTTTTGGCACAGGCTTTGCTCAGGTATATGCCAAAAGAAGAAAAACCCTGAGTTTGTAAACCGGAACTGAAAAAGACTGGGAAAAGAAGGATGATGCCGAGAAAAAGGATATCGAGGAAAAAATCCACAAGGTGGTGGAATCTCCCGGCTCGGTTTTTGAGGTGTTCCCCAAAGACAAGCGCAAAAACAAAGCTCACACCTGTCAAGCGAAAGCGCACGAACAAGAAAATAACATTCGAATAACGCGCCGACATGCGATGAGACCAGGAGTTAATCCTCTGGTAGATAATATGAAACCATGGTATTTTGTATCCGTCAATATCGGGGAAATGTGGAATGATATTGCGTTATGATGTTGCCGAAAACCGTATGGAGGATATAAACCATATTAGTCAAAAATTGGATGAGCGAACCGGCTATCACGATTAATGCCGATGCGAGCCTACAGGATGCGATCGGGTTGTTAAAACAGCACGAAATACACATGCTGCCGGTAATGGAATACGATCAACTCGTTGGGGTCATTACGGACAAGGACCTGAAAAGGGCGTCGGCCTCTGAGGCTGTCTCTCTGGATATTTATGAACTCGCCGATCTCATTTCACGAATTAAAGTTAAAACGATCATGACTAAAGATCCGGTGACCGTTCCCTATGATTATACGGTAGAAGAAATTGCTGCGTTGCTGTTTGTTCACAATATATCCGGTGTTCCGGTCGTAGACCAGACAGGAAAACTGTTAGGCGTAATCACGAAAACAGATATATTCCAAGTACTCATCTCGCTGACCGGCATCAGTAAAAAAGGTATTCAGTTTGCTTTTAAGCTGATGGATCGACCCGGAGCGATCAAAGACATTACGGATATTCTTAGGGATTATGGCGGTCGAATTGCCAGCATTCTCAGTACCCGGGAAAGAGCTGACAAGGGATATCTTAATGTGTATATCCGCGTATATGGTTTTGATCCGGTAAGCCGGCAGCGAATTAAGGAAGTGATCAAGAATAAAGTTCCGCCACTTTACATATTAGACCATGAAGAAAAAATCAGAGAGATTTTTTAAGCTTTCATAAACCAAATACAAAGAAAGGGGCTTCGAAATGAAAGAGTATAAAAAAATCTTGTTCCCGGTTGATCTATCAGAATCATCTGAAAAAATTGTCCCTGAAGTGCAGGCATTAGTAAAAAAATTGGAATCGCAGATTCACCTTTTATTTGTCGCCAGAGTTTTCGACTATTTTGGGAGTATCTATGTGCCTGCGCCTTCGATCACCACATTGGAAAAAGATATTATAGACGGAGCTGAAAAGCGAATTGACGAATTTGTTGATCAGTATTTCAGTGATTATCCGGACACGAAAGCGGCAGTTGTGACCGGTGATGCTTCGGAGGAAATTATCAAATACATTGAATCCCAGGGGATTGATTTGGTTATCATGGGCACCCATGGCCGCAAGGGTATGGACAAAATCATTTTCGGCTCGGTTGCCGATCGGGTGGTCAAAACAGCACCGGTTCCGGTCCTGGTAGTTAATCCTCATAAAGTTGGCTAATTGCTTCCGAGTGAAAACTGCAAAGCATCTAATAGTAATAGAGTAAACTAAAGGAGGTATAGGATGCCAGTAAATTGGGAAAAAGAAAAATACCTTCCGGGAACCTATACGAAGAAAAGGCCTGATGCCGCGCAAATGGCCGACCAGCATATCCGCGAGTGGGAAACCAAACGCCGTAAAATCAAACAAAAAGAAGCCCCGCCGGCTAAAATTGCCCCTGCTATCTGCTTTTCGCGTAAAATCGGTGTCGGGGCACTTGAAATAGCAAATATCCTGGCTGAAAAAATCAACTTCCGGGTGGCGGACCGCGAGCTTCTGGACCATATGGCGCAGAAAGCAAAATTGAGCGATGAAACGGTTGCTTTCTTCGACGAACGCTATCCCGGTAAAATGGTCGAGCTATCTGCAATGCTTTTTGGGGAAAAATCGTTTATCATGAGTGATTATATCAGGAATTTTATCAGCACGGTGTTTACGTTTGCCGATATGGGATCCACTATTTTTGTCGGACGAGGTACTCACCTGATCTTGCCCAGAGAGCGTGTGCTGGCAGTCCGTTTCATCTGCTCAAATGACTACAGAATAGAGCGCTTAGCAAGCATTTTAGATGTGGAAAGAAAAGAAGCCCAAAAAATATTAAGAATAACCGACAAGGAACAGCGGGATTTTTTTAAAAGGGAATTTGGTAAAGGAGACGCGTCCCCGTATGAGTTTGACATGGTTATAAACTGTGAATTCATCACGGAGCCGCGGCAGGCGGCAGAAATTGTCGCCCTGGCTTTTAAGAAAAAATTTGAGTTTTTGATTGTGACATAAAAACCTGTTGATTCGTCTTCTGAATGCTGGGAGAGATTAAAAAAATATGCTCGTTGAGTAGGAGAAGAGAGGAATATGAAAGCGAAACCCAGGTCAAATAAAATACTGATACCCGTAGACGGCTCCGATCGCTCCTTGAACACGGTCAGATATATCGCAAAAATCAAACCGTTTCATCAAATGCAAATAGTGCTGTTTCATGTGTACGCCGGTGCTCCCGAGTCTTATTTTGACCTGGGAAAGGACCCTCGGAGCACCGGGACGGTTGCATATGTCAGAACATGGGAAATCCAGCAGAAAATAAATACCCGGGATTACATGCAGAAGGCCAGACGGATCCTTTTGCATGCCGGATTCCCGGAGGAGGCCGTAACGGTCAAAATCCAAAAAAGAAAACAGGGCATCGCCCGCGATATCATCAAAGAAGCCCGCGAAGGATATGATGCCGTTGTAGCCAGGCGGAGGGGGCTGGGCGCATTAAGGGGAATCGTACTCGGCAGTGTCGCCAATAAGCTCCTTGAAAAGCTTAATTTTTTGCCGCTTTTATTGGCCGGCAGAACGGCTGTGGGAAAAAAATTATTGTTGGCCTTTGACGGTTCACCCGGTGCCATGCAGGCGGTTAATTTTGTGGGGTCGACCATGGGCAGTTCCGATTTTAAAGTTTGCCTGCTTCATGTAATTCGGGGCAGTGCGGAAGCAGCACTGGAATATCAAAGAATTTTTTCGCCCCAGGAATACACGGAAGGCGCCGAAATAGATATGGCGTCCCGGTTTGAAGAAGCTAAAACAACGCTGATGGAATCGAGTTTTAAAGAAAACCGGATATCGACAAAGATCATTACCGGCGTGCAATCGCGAGCGGCAGCCATCGTTAAGGAAGCCAGACAGGGCGATTATGAAACTATTGTTTTAGGAAGACGAGGTGTGTCACAGGTAAGAACATTTTTCATTGGAAGAGTGACCAATAAGGTCATCCATATGGCCCGAGATCGAACGGTTTGGGTGGTAAGGTAAATGGCGGGCTCATTACCGCCAAAGCTGAGGCTTCGATAGTTTATATTTTCGATCATGAAGCAAAAACAAGCGTGTTGTATGAGGAGGATTTACCATGAAAGAATTCAAAAAAATCTTGTTCCCGGTTGACCTTTCCGAATCATCCGAAAAGATCGTACCGTATGTCCAGATAGTGGCAAAAAAGTTTGAGGCGAAGATTCATATCTTGTTCGCGGCCAGGGTATTTCAATATCTCACGAGCATCTATGTGCCACATCTTTCGATCAACAAATTCGAACGGGAGATTTTCGAGGGAGCTGAAAAAAAATTATATGAATTTATAGATAAGTATTTCAAGGAATACCCGGGCACGAAACCAGCCGTAGTAGCCGGAGATGCTTCAGAAGAAATAATTAACTACGTGGAGTCACAAGGAATTGACTTGATAATCATGGGAACCCATGGGCGCAAAGGCTTGGATAAAGCTATCTTTGGTTCAGTTGCAGAACGGGTGGTTAAAGCAGCGCCGGTGCCGGTAATGGTGGTCAATCCTTACAAGGCTACCTGACCCGCATCCGCCTGAGTCGAAGAACCCAAAAAGTAAGGATAAGAATGAAATATAAGACTAGTTCAAAAGTCAGGAACGTGTCCCGTCTGAAGGGTGAAGAGATCCGCAAAGTAGCCGGGCAACCTTTTGAATGGTGGGGTCCTTCTCCTAAAGAAGCCAGAAAAATCACTGTTAACAAGCAAAAAGCTCTTGTTGACAAACGTATATCCTTGAAGGATGCCGTCAAGAAACATATCAAAGATGGCATCAACATCGGCATCGGTGGATTTGTGAATACCCGCGTGCCCGTTGCAATCGTTCATGAGATCATTCGTCAAGGCGCCAAAGACCTCACACTATCTTTTCAATCCAACTCTATATGTGCCGAGCTGTTGGCCGGGGCGATGATTTTGTACCCTGATCATTTGAACATCAAACGGGTTGAGCTGGCCTGGTGGGGCTATGAGGTTATTGGTATTGCACCGCTTTTGCGGCACCTGGCGGCCAATGTCATGGTTCAACTCGATGATTATACAAATTATGGCATGTCGGCAAGGTTCAAAGCCGCGGCCATGGGTCTGGAGTTTATTCCGGTAAGGGATCACGGCGGCTCGGACATGGAACAGTTAAACCGGGGGATCATGATTAAGAGCCCTTTCTCCGATAAAAACACTTATCTGGTCCCGGCATGTTATCCGGATGTGGGGCTCATCCATGTGACTGCAGCGGATATCTACGGTAACTGCCGGATATTCGGGCCTCTCTGCACCTGCCCTGAAATCGCCATGGCGGCAACCTGTAACATCGTTACCGCCGAACAGATTATCTCCAACGAGAGTATTCGAACCTACCCGAATCTGACTGAAATTCCTTATGTCGCGGTAGACGCACTGATTGAGCAACCGTTCGGTGCCTATCCCGGAGTTTCCTACGGGCATTACTGGTTTGACATGGAGCACATTCAAATGTTCCGCAACGCATCCGAAGAATTCAGAAGATCAGGGAACACTGTCCCGCTAAAGAAATACTATGAGGAACATATATTCAGTTGCAAAACATTTAATGATTTCCTGGATAAAATGCCTGAACCGGCGCTTCGCAAAATCAAGAAATTCGATGGCGGTCAACCGATAATCATTGGTTAATAGCAAATATCACCTCGAAGGACGCAAAAAATGCCTGACTGCACACCGTTTGAAATGATTTCCTACACAGGCTCCAGGGTACTGCAAGACAATAAAATCGTATTTGTTGGAACGGGGCTGCCAATTATTGCCGCAATGCACGCCCAACTTACCCACGCGCCGGGGCTTGGACTGATTTTTGAGGCGGGTGCGTTATCGCCGATTCTTGATATCGGAATGCCTTTGTCTGTCGGCGATACCAGAGCCTGCCGCAAAGCCTGTTTCATGAAAGGGCTGTGCGCCGTCTTTGAGCTAACCCAGAGAGGACATGCGGACTATGCCTTTATTGGTGGTGCCCAGATAGATCCGTATGGAAACGTAAATTCAACCTTCGAAGGAGACAGCTACAGGAAACCCGGAACCAGGTTTCCGGGGAGTGGCGGCGCCGGTGCCATGGCCGCCAACTGCGAGAAAACAATTATCATTATGGCCCTGGAAAAAAGACGCTTTGTTGAAAAATTAGACTTCTTAACAAACGTCGGATTTGGTGACGGTTCCCCGGATTTTCGGGAGAAAGCCGGGGTCATGGGCTCAGGCCCTTACCGGGTAATCACCCATGAAGCTTTGTTTGGTTTCGATGAATCAACAAAGAGAATGCTGCTGCTTGAAGTAGCTCCTGGAAAAACGCCTGAACAAATTCAGGAAAAAGTGTGTTTTAAAGTATTAGTATCTCCGGGTTTAAAAAAGATGAAAGAACCCACAAAAGAGGATTTAAGGTTGTTGCGGGAAGTATGTGACCCGCAGGGATATTTTCTCCAAAGGAAAATTAAATAAGTGAGATTTAGTCGGAAAAAGACGCTATTTTATGGGCAAATCATTTGAGCCATATCGAAGGATAACTCCAATTATGCGGGAAAAAATTTACGATAATAAGTATCTAAAGCCGTTTTTGGTCATTTTCAGTTTTATCCTCACCATAATGATTGGTGTCATTCGATACCTTACGGGACCGGAATTGGCATTATCTCTTTTTTATCTATTCCCTATCGCTTTGGTAACTTGGAATGTGGGAAGACGAGCTGGAATTATTATATCCGTGTAATTGACATAATTGCTCGATTTGGTGGGGATGAATTTGGTATTCTTTTATCTGAGACCGGTGCCGAAGCTGCTTCTTTAGTTGCAAGGAAACTCAAGAATAAACTTTTAAGCATTATGCAGGGTAATGGATGGTCTGTCACATTTAGTATGGGGGTAGTAACATTTGAAATCTTCCCCGACAGTGTTGATGAAATGATAAAGGTTGCTGATTCTCAAATGTATTCCGCAAAGAAAAAAGGCAAAAATAGGACTCATCATAAGATAATCACTGAATAAGCCGCGCCCGAAGGACGCGGCTTATGTTGGTCCTTGTGAAAAACATTCAACCTCTGCAAATAATTTAGCCTCTACCCTACCCTAAATATACAAAATTCTGAGTCTTTATACGGATAGTATTCAAGCCACCTTTTGAACCGCTTCCGGTTCCGTCTTGATGGTGGCACGCAGCTTGGCCAGCGCCTGGTGCGCGGCATTGATCATCGGATGTACGGTCGGCGCCGATGTCAGCAGCGGATGGGTAGCAATCTGCATCATATCCAGCTCACGCACCGTGACCTTCTTCTGAATCGCCAGGGCAATTACATTGATTAACTCACCTACTGACGGCCCACCGGATACCTGGCCGCCGAGAATGAT
The DNA here is from genome assembly GCA_030601485.1 of Desulfobacterales bacterium. Lineage (GTDB taxonomy): Bacteria > Desulfobacterota > Desulfobacteria > Desulfobacterales > UBA11574 > S5133MH16. Next base: position 7,089 of record JAUVTO010000088.1, read on the forward strand.
ACCCGCGCGATCTGCGAAGACCAGCTTTACTTTCATTTCGTGGGCTCCGGGAAGCATTCCTGGATGACGATCCGGAGCTGCGGCGGTAGCCGAAACAATACGAAATCCCTCTTTTTCGCAGGTTCGACACGTCATTCCGGCGCTGGCAAACGAAATACCACCGATCTGTGTGGAAAAAGCGGCGATGGTGCCCTGTATTTGATGCAGCAC
>JAUVTO010000004.1 GCA_030601485.1 Desulfobacterales bacterium
TCTTGGTATAGCTATGCCTTCACCTCCTGAGCCTTGAATTATTGCCAGTACTTCCAATATGGAATTACCAGACAATCTGTATTAGTGCGCATTCCATATTGTGAGCCATCAACCTAAAGTGAATCTTGAAATATATAACAACATTAATAAATGCAAGCAAAAAATGCAAGTGAATAAATCCGGATGTCAGGGCAACGTCAAAGTCAACTCTAACTGATTCAAATAGAAGCTATTTGCTTTCCCGGATACGGCACTAAAATCCCAAATCACAATACTCAAATTACAAACAATATCAAAATTACAAATTCCAACACGCTGCGCGTGACCAAAACATTTCAATCACTTATTGGATGTCTCGCCGTCATTCTATCTGTTTTGAATTTTGAATTTCGGTCATTGATATTTGTTTGAGATTTGTATTTTGGTGCTTGGAATTTTCATGATTTTCATAAGCCAGTAACTTTATTTATTCCAAGCAATTACCTGTTTAGATAACGTGGCCTTGGGGCATCCGTGCAGGGCAAACGCACTTGAATCCCAATACAGGGAGAACGCTGCACTTAAATCAAATGCGTTTACCCTGACGGACTTAAAAAAAGAAATTCCTATTATGTTTACGATCCATTGGGTTCCTATCATTTCCAAAATGGTTTCACTGGCTGAGAGTATATCCGGCTAACAGGCTTCCCCGCCAGTAAGAATTTTTTGGATTTTTAAAAAAAGCCTTGAAAAGTTTCAGGCTCTCTTTGCGCAAAATACTCGGCACAATAGAAATCCCACAATCTTTATAAAGCGGAGTCAGTTTGGTCAAATCACAGCTTGTGCCTCCCCCCATTATATCTTCATAGGCATAAACGATTTCGCTGATACCGCTTAGAATCATTGCGCCCAGGCACATAATACAGGGTTCCAGAGTTGTAAAAAGAACAACTCTATTTTTGTCGGTATTTAATTTTAAATCGGTTAGTCGCTTTAATGCTATGATTTCAGCATGATCAATTTCATTTGGGAAATCCCCTGATGTACCTTTTCTGGAACCGGTTGCCAAAATCCTGTCCTGATGTACAATTACACAGCCTACCGGGAATTCCCCCGCAGACAGAGCTTTTCTTGCCTGTACCAATGCCTTTTCCATGAAGTGTTTATAATCCACGTCGTTCTCTGAGCTTTTTTGTTCTAAAATAGAGATATTATTCCTTTAAGGGCGATTTTACAATTTGCATGTGCTGTCATCGCACATACAGCTTCCATCGACCTCAAAAGCATAAATAATTTTAGATTCCATTTCAGCCTGTTTGGGTGAGATAGGATCAAAATGTATATTGGCAATCTTGTCAATGAGTTCGGCTTTGTCAGGTATAGATTCAAGGCCAATTGAGATTACCTTGCCGGTCGCTCCATCGAGAATGTCAGCATCCTCACCGTTTGTTACAACAACCACCGGCACTTGATAAGGGGCCGAAAGTCTCGATGCAGCCAGCGCAGGACGATGACGGGTTACCAGAGAACCGGGACCATATTTTATAATAATACAGATTTTTCCATCAAGGTTAATTGTATAATCAACTTTTAAAACAGCTTTCTTGTTTGCGGCTGTTATAAAAAGTTCGCGGCCGGGTTCGATTTCCTTTTTAAAATATCCTTTATGCTCTACCAGAAGGCGTGCCAGTTTCTGTCTGTATCTTTCGTCATGAGTGTCCTCGATTGTTTCGCCGGTAATATAATCGACCAGTTCGCCGAGTATGAGATGATGTCCTTGTATATTTTTCAACGTTCTTAAACCTCTCTAAGCCTGATATCCCTTAAGTTTTAGCGAGTTACCATCCGGTCGTCTCAACTCCCGAAATTGTAAACTTTTTCAGAAAATACATAAAATTCAATTGAAACTAATAAAAATATAAAACAAGATTTTCAGTATGTAAAGTTTCAAATATTTCTTTACAATTCATTCTTCCTGTGGATAACTGTCATCATATGAATATCCGCGAAGAATTTGAAAAACGTGAAAAAGGCTTTATATCTCCGTTCGGCTGTTTAAGCGCCGAATCCAGGGGACGCATGAAAAAGGAAGACACTTGTCCTATCCGAACCGCTTTTCAGGTGGACAGGGACCGGATTGTTTATTCAAATGCCTTCAGACGCTTAAAGTATAAAACCCAGGTTTTTTTGTCTCCTCTGGGCGACGAGTATCGAACCCGTCTTACCCATACAATTGAAGTGTCTGAAATCGCAAGAACAATAGCACGGGCCATGCGTCTTAACGAAGATTTGACCGAAGCCATAGCCTTAGCCCATGACTTGGGGCATACCCCGTTTGGTCATGGCGGTGAGATCATTCTGAAAGAAATTTATTCGCCGGATTTCTCACATAACAAACAGAGCCTGCGTGTTGTTGATGTACTGGAAAATAACGGTCAGGGGCTAAATCTTACCCATGAGGTTCGAGACGGAATTTTAAAGCATGCCAAGGGGTATGGAAAAATTATTCCGGATGATCCCAATGAACAGGCCGTTACAATTGAGGGGAATGTGGTCCGTATTGCCGACATTATGGCATATCTTAATCATGATCTGGATGATGCCATCCGAAGCGGTGTTATCAGCCGAAGTCAAGTTCCTGATTCATGTGTTAAGATTCTTGGACATACGCATTCCGAACGCGCAAATAGCATGATAAAGGATCTTGTATTTTCAACTACTGTTCGCGGGGATAACTTATGTCTGCAAATGAGCGATGAGGTTTATTCTGCCATGAACGAACTCAGGCAATTTCTTTATGAAAATGTGTATCGTTCTCCCCGGGTCCATGGAGAATTTGTAAAGGCCAAAAAGATTCTGTCCGAACTTTACACAAGCTGTTTGGAAAACGAAAAAATGTTTCAAAGAGAACTTAAAACCATGCAAATGGAATCGTGCAATCATGATAACCAACCCAATGAGAGGATTGTTTGCGATTTCATTGCAAGCATGACAGACCGATATGCTCTTGATCTTTACTCAAGAATCTTTTTCCCTTCGCCTCAATTTTAGCCCGAACAATTCTTATGCTCGACTATCTTGCGATGCAACTATGAAGTCACGACCAAGTATACTGCAAATGCTGCCGAAAATCGATCGCAAAACCTATGCCCCTTTTTTAGAGCGATTAAAAATAATTTATTCGGCTATGGATAAAAAATATCAGGAAGCTGCTGATTATTATAATTTTCATTGTACAGGCTGCGATGACAATTGCTGTTTTACCCGCTTCTATCATCATACCCTTTTGGAATACTTTTATATCAGGGAAGGGTACCATACCCTTGTTAATGAAAAGAAGGTCGAGGTGAAGCACAAGGCTTTGGAAATTTGCCGGAAAACCCGTGAGGCTGATGAAAAAGGGGTTCCTGTCAGATTGATGTGCCCCCTTAATGTTAACAATTTGTGTCTGATTTATACGTACCGGCCAATGATATGCAGATTGCATGGTATTCCCCACGTACTTCAGAGGCCCGGTCAGGGGGTATTGTATGCTGAAGGTTGCGAGGTTTTTACCGAACAGTGTCAAGGAAAAGAGCGTTTCGAATTTGACCGGACACCCTTTTACATAGAAATGGCCGAACTGGAAAAGGAACTGAAACAGGCGGTCGGTATGACGCAAAAGATAAAAATGACTGTGGCGCAGATGTTGGCAACCTTTTAAGCACGTTATATCATTATATATCATATGAAATATATAGAAATAGAAGATATAGACAAACTGCCCGGAAAATTACTTAAAGAGGGGGATAATTTTAATTTTCGATGTTACCCGGGCATTGCCTGTTTTAATCGATGTTGCCGCAATCTTAATCTTTTTTTATACCCTTACGATGTTGTCCGGCTGAAAAAGAGGCTTCAAATCTCTACAGACAATTTTATTGACAAGTATGTGGATATTGTGTTGCGACCTTCCAGTTTTTTCTCGGAAGTCCTTCTTCGGATGGCTGAAAACAAAGAAAGAACCTGTCCGTTTCTGGTTGAATCAGGCTGCTCGGTTTATCCTGACCGTCCGGATACCTGTCGTACCTTTCCCATTGAACAGGGCGTTTTTTATGATGCCAAACATCAGAAAACAGAACTTATTCATTTTTTCAGACCGCCTGAATTCTGTCTGGGTCAGCACGAAAAAAAAACCTGGACAATCCGAACATGGTCAAAGGACCAGGACACGGCTTTGTATAATAAAATGACCCTGCTCTGGTCAGAGGTAAAACGTCTGTTTCAAACCGATCCCTGGGGTTCTCAGGGGCCGGAAGGGCCCAAGGCAAAAATGGCCTTTATGGCAACTTATAACATAGATCAATTTCGTGATTTTTTATTCAACAGCACATTTTTAAAACGATACAAGGTAAAGTCCGCACTGTTAAAAAAAATCCGGAATGATGATGTGGAATTAATGAAGTTCGGTTTTGATTGGGTCAAATTTTACATCTGGGGGATTAAAACCAAATCTTTCAGACTTAGATAGCTAACATCCACAAGTAATGAGAAAACTACTTTTTCTTTTGATTGTTTGTCTGCCTGCAACGGCCTGGAGTGCTCATCTTCATTATGCGCTTGATGTTCAGATAAACCCCCATGAACGGAAAATCACCGGCACCGCGCGTATTAACGCTTATGCAGATATAAAAATTGCTCTGTGCATTCGTAATCTGCGTGAGCTGAAAGTGGATGGGGTCGCTGACGTCACCACCGCCGATGACAGCATCAATCTGTGTGTGCAAGCCGGCAAAGAAATAATTATAAGTTATGAGGCCCTGTTCAACCAAAAGGGTACTAATTTCATTGACAAAGAGAATGTGTTTTTAATCGACAACTGGTATCCACGTCCGAATGTTCTGGTTGAGTATGATCTTGCCGTAACGTTACCGGAAAATTTTATAGCCACCTCAGAATCTGAATCCGTAATTATTCAAAAACATGGGAAAACAAAAACGTTTGATTTTAAGTTCAATCACCCATTGGACAGTTTGCATCTGGCGGCTTCGACCCGGTATGTTCTGAAAAAAGATCGATATAACAATATTTCTATAGAATCTTATTTCTTCAAAGAAGATGCTCAGCTTGCAGATACGTATATCGCTTATACTAAAAAATATCTGGCAATGTACGAGAGTATGCTTACATCCTATCCATACAAGCGTTTTGCTATTGTAGAAAATATTTTCCCCACAGGTTTTTCAATGCCGACTTTTTCCCTGCTGGGTAACCAAGTGGTGAATTTGCCGTTTATTGTCAAGACATCTTTAGGACACGAAATCTTGCATCAATGGTTTGGAAATTCCATTTTTATCGATTTTGCATTGGGTAATTGGGCGGAAGGAATCACGACTTATCTGGCGGATTATCACTATGCCGCTCTTGAGGGCAAAGACGCAGCCTATCGTAAACAAATCCTGTTGGATTACGATGCCTATGTAAATGCCGGAAATGCCATGGCGGTGAGTGATTTTTTCAGCAGAGGAAATAAAGCCCAAAGTGTAATAGGCTACGGGAAATCAGCAATGTTCTTTCATGGGTTACGAGAACTCTATGGTGATGATTCATTTTTTGCAGCCATACGGGACTTCATTCATGAAAATAGCTTTCGCAAAGCTTCCTGGCACGATATACAGCGCGCTTTTGAAAAAATAACCGGAGAAAAACTGAATACATACTTCGAACATTGGCTCAGCCGCAAAGATATCCCACGGCTTGAGGTAAAAAATGCTGAACTGCGTGTTCAGCAGGGACAACTTAGGCTAAATTTCGAACTATTACAAAAAGGAGACGTTTATCCATTGCTAATCCCCGTATCCTTGTACACCGAAACGGGTAAACGTATGCAATTTGTGCATGTGAAAAAATCTAAAGAGAAGATCAGTCTTTTTATGGATGAGACGCCTCGTAAGGCTGTCATTGATGAAAACTACTCAATTATGCGACAATTAGCATCTGAAGAAATTCCTCCGGTTTTGGCCGGCATTATGGGCAAACAACAGTTGACGGTGGTTGTTTCATCCGAGCAACGCAGCATATATCAACCGATTATTGACGCTTTTGGGATTGAAAATATTACTTATGAAACCCCGGGTGACATCACATTTCATAAAATCAAAGAAAATTCGTTTCTGATTGCAGGTTATAATAATACTACTGTAAATATGCTGTTCGGAAAACGGGCCGTTCCAAAAGACGGCGTGCGTATAAAAGTTTATAAAAATCCATACAACGTATCGGAGCGCATTGCTCTGTTACATGCTAAAAACAAAACAGAAGCTCAGGCGGTGCAGCGTAAAATACCGCATTACGGCAAATACACCGAGCTGGCATTTAAAAACGGGCGGAACACCTACAAAACTATTGCCCAAGCAGATAACGGCATTATGGTGCTGTCGCGTCCGGCGCCCCGGGTCCTAAAGCCCGACATGCATACAACTGTAGACAGTATTATTCCATGTCTCACAGCATCCCGCATTATTTACATAGGGGAAAGGCACGACCGGTTCGCCCACCATATGAACCAGTTGCAGATCATTAAAAAGATGCATAACGCCGGATATAAACTGGCTGTGGGCATGGAAATGTTTCAAAAGCCTTTTCAACCGGTGGTGAACGACTATCTGGCCGGGAGGATTGATGAGCATGAATTTTTGCAAAAGACCGAATATTTCAGCACGTGGCGGTACGATTATAATTTGTATAAACCGATTGTCGATTATCTAAAACAGCAAAACTTGCCCCTTGTTGCCCTTAACATCCACGGTGATATCAGCAGTAAAGTTGCTCGGGAAGGCATATACAGTCTATCAGATAATGAGAACAACCAACTTCCCGGTTCAATGGATTTTTCAAATGAACGTTACAGGAGGTATTTGAACGAGGTGTTCCCTTTGCACAAAGAACAAGCGGAGTTAAAAGATTTTAGTTATTTTTTACAGGCACAAATTCTGTGGGATGAAACCATGGCTGAATCTGCCCAGAAGTTCCTAACAGACAATCCCGAAAGCAAACTGGTGATACTGGCCGGAAACGGTCACCTTAGACATAAATATGGAATTCCTGAACGTCTTTATCGGAGGAACCACGAACCGTTTACGGTTCTTGTTCAGGATGAGGAGATTAAAGACAATATTGCTGATTATGTCCTTATTACGGAAAAATTAGAAGGAGAAAAATCGCCTCGACTGGGTGTAATGGTTGAAGAAAAAGACCATGGCCTTGAAGTCATGAGTATCCGTCATAAAAGTCCTGCCAAAAAAGCAGGATTGCAGGAGGGTGATGTTATTCAAATGGTTGCGGGTCAGTCAATAAAATCGCTGGCCGACTTAAAACTTGCGCTGTTTTACAGCAAAATAGGGAGCAGTCTCAAGATTCAGATTGAAAGGGCCGGTAAGAAGCTGGATAAAGACATTGAGCTGTTCCATCATTCCTTTGAAGAAAAATAACCGGGATTGCGTTTCTAAGCCTTTATCTATATGAGATTTCGTTACCCAAAGGCCGGTCAGGCCTGAGAGGGTCATAATAAATTATGCAATTCAGAGGATAATGTCATCTGTCCCGAAGACCAATAACATACAATAACTGGGGGGGTATCAGAAAAATACTACTATATGTCGTAATTCTCCTTGAAAATTCTTTTTATTTAATATAAAGGTTGGCGAATGTTCTTAAATAGAAGAAAGGAGAAGATTTATGAGAGTTATTGCGAGTGCGAATCAAAAAGGAGGATGCGGTAAGACAACAACAGCCATTAACCTTTCATCTTCTTTATCTTTAAAAGGGAAGAGGGTATTGCTCATTGATTTTGATCCTCAAGCCCACGCAACCATGGGTCTGAACATAACGCCTTCCGATCGTAAGAATAGCATCTATGATGTTATAACGCCAAAGGAAAATAAATCGTTAGGGATTAAGGATATTTTGGTGCCTATTAAAGACAACTTTGATCTTGCTCCCTCAAGCCTGATCCTCAGTGCAGTGGAACAAGAGCTTTCAGGAATGGAGGGCAGGGAAGATAGGCTATTTCAGGCTATTCAGGCACTCAAAGAACAATATGACTATATTGTAATTGATTGTCCCCCAAGCATTGGGCATCTTTGCTTTAATGCTCTTCGTGCCTGCGAGGAAGTGATTATCCCCATCGATATGAGCCTTTTTTCTCTTCGGGGTGTTGCCAAACTCTTAGAGATCATCATACTGCTTAAGGACAAAATTGGCCATGATGTTAGATCTCGTGCTCTTATCACCATGTATGATCGCAGGACACGCTACTCCAGGGTTGTGTTGGAGAAGGTTAAAGCAGAATTTGGGAACAATGTCTTTGAAACGGTAATTCGTTACAATATCCGCCTCAGGGAAACGGCAGATTATGGCTTGCCTGTTGGAGATTATGATAAAAATGCCATTGGTCACAAGGATTACGAAAACTTGGCTGAGGAGGTTATGCGCCAGGAGGCGGCCAGGATGTACCCGGACCGTAATACCTTAAACGTGACGCAAGATATTTTACAGAAGACAGAAGAATATATTGATATGTCCGTGAAACCACCTGGAATTGAGCAGCCAATTTCCGAGATGGAGGAATTTTCCCCTCATTCTCCTCAATCCAATTATTCACAGATGGTTGAAGCCATTGCCACCGAATCCACGGATTCTTTTTTAAACGATGAGGATGGGTAAAGAATCATGGCCCAAAGGACCAGGCTTTGGTTATCCCCAGAGGGGATTTGCTTTATTGAAAGTTCATTGACTTATTGAAATTCCAAATAACAAATCCCAAAAAACAAAAAAATAACAACACGCGGCGCAAGCGCCTGCGCTGCGCGTGATCAAAATTCAAAATCCCAAACAAAAAAACAATCGCTTTGCCTCCGGCCCATAGGGCCTACGGCCCGGAGGGAACTGGTTTGGAATTTGGCATTTGAAATTTATTTGTAATTTGTTGCTTGGGATTTGTGATTTTAGATACAAAACTTCAAGGCTGAGCCGAAGAACTCTGACCTGGCCCAAAGAACCAGGTTTTTCAGGGCAAAATAAAAACAAGGGGGGGCAAGGGGCCGCATTCTAAATGGAAAACAAGAGTCTGGAAAGGGGTATAAAGGACAGAAGGGGTCTGGAGAGCATCTCAAACTTATTTTTGTCAACCAGCGAGAAGGCAAAGGAGAATTTGCAGCAGGCCGAAGATCAATGCGAAATAGAAGAAACGGTGACTGTTTGTAAAAAACTTGCATTTCAACATGATGAAAATGTTCAGCAAAATATAATAAGGACCCTGTCCAAGCATCTAGAAGAAGGATATAATATAAAGCGTGTTGACCTCCAAAAAAATGAGGATATTTCAAAACCGAAAGGTAGAATGCGCAGAGAGGAAGAGGTGGTTATTTTTATAAAAGACTCCCTGCCTTCTTAGGCGCTTAGTTGTAAATTTTGTGCATTTTATGGCAAAAAATTGCTTCGACAATTAAGTGTGAAGTGATCTAAAGTGATCTAAAGTGCCTAAAGTTAAGGAATGCTGCCAATTTTTATAGGAGCCGGAGCGTAGCGACTCCTTAACTTTGACGGTCTCGTAAAAAGTCCAACTTCTGCGTTGTGCTGCATTTCGTAATCATTCAACGTACGAAAAGTACGCCTCACGATTACAAAATTTGCACGCCTTGAATTTGAACTTTTTACGAAACCGTCTAAATCGGACTTTTTACGAAGCCGGCAAACTTTAGCTCACTTGTAACTTTTCCGGCTTGTCCGGGTTATGGTTTTCTGAAAAATAACCTCATATTTTAGATGCCGGTGGCCGGACCCTGGAGTGATGCTGACCGTTTTTAATAGAGCGGCCAACCGGCTTTGCTATTAGCTAACATATGATGGATTCGTAAAAAGTCAAAATTTACAGGATTCTCTAATTCAGTATTCTGACAACAAGCTTAAATAATTCGTAATTCCTGAATCCCTAAATTCCTAAATCCATGTAAAAAAGACTTTTTACATGGGCATCAACATATGATCGGTGTTGAAAATCTTCATAAAAGCTTTGGTTCTCAAATTCTTTTTGAGGATGCCGGCTTCAAGCTCAACCCAAAGGAACGAATTGGACTTGTCGGCCTCAACGGGCACGGAAAAACAACCCTTTTCCGTATCATCATCGGAGAAGAGTCTCCGGACAGCGGAACCCTAAGCGTCCCCAAACATTACCGCATGGGTTACGTTCGGCAGCACCTTGATTTTACGAAAGATACAGTTCTCAAAGAGGTTATGACCGGGTTGCCCGCCCAGGAACGGGGCCATTACTGGAAGGTCGAAAAAGTTTTAGCGGGCCTGGGTTTCAACAAAAACGACATGCAACGCCACCCGTTTGATTTTTCCGGGGGATTCCAGGTTCGACTGAACCTTGCCAAAGTGCTGGTTTCCGAACCGGATCTATTACTTTTAGACGAACCCACCAACTATCTCGACATAACCTCCATCCGCTGGGTCGAACGCTTTTTGATGAACTGGCCCCGTGAAATGATGCTCATCACCCATAACAGGGGGCTTATGGACAAACTGGTCACCCACACCATGGGAATATACCGTAAAAAGGTGCGTAAAATCGCTGGAAATACCGAAAAATTTTACGCCCAGATCGCCCTGGAAGAAGAAGTTCATGAAAAGACCCGAATTAAAGATGAGCGACGCCGCAGAGAAATCGAACAGTTTATCGCGCGGTTCAGGGCCAAGGCCAGACTTGCCAATATGGTGCAGTCACGAATTAAAACTCTGGCCAAAACAGGGAAAAAAGAAAAACTGGAGAAGCTCAAGACCCTTGATTTTGCGTTTAGAAGCAGCCCTTTTCCCGGCAAGCACGTCTTGAGCGCCAGGGATTTATCCTTTTCTTATGACTTCCGCAAGCCGTTAATAAAGAACTTTAATATTACCATCGGGTCAGGAGATCGTATTTGCGTTGTCGGAAAAAACGGTAAAGGTAAAACCACGCTGCTAAAACTACTGGCCGGCGTACTCAGGCCGCAAAGCGGCGATATCGTTTTACACCCCGCTGTCCGGAAAGGTTTTTTTGAACAGACCAATATCCAAAACCTGGTCCATACCCGAACCGTTGAAGAGGAAATTCTCTATTCGTATTCAAATGTCGATCATCAGCAGGTGCGCAATATCTGCGGCGCCATGCTGTTTGAGGGCGATAAGGCCTTAAAAAAAATTGGCGTACTTTCCGGCGGTGAAAAAAGTAGGGTGCTGATCGGTAAGCTTCTGGCGACACCGACAAACCTGCTGCTGTTGGATGAGCCCACCAACCATCTCGATCTGGAATCCTGTGATGCCTTGCTGGCCGCCATCGACAGTTTTGGCGGAACGGTGGTGATGGTAACTCACAATGAAATGTTTTTAAAAACCCTTGCCGACCGTTTGATTATATTTCAGGATGACGAACTCTTTCTATTCGAAGGCGGTTACCAGCGGTTTCTGGAAAAAGGCGGGTGGAAAGATGAAGAAGATGTTCTGATAGCCGATCCCGGGAAGAATAAAAAGGAGAACACCCGAATAAATCTGTCCAAAAAAGAGATAAGACGGAGGCGCTCGGAAGTTATTACCGAACGTGGCAGGATCCTCAAACCCCTTGAGCAGCGTCTCCACCGGACCGAAACCCATATTGAAAAACATGAAAAAACGCTTGCTGAACTTCATGCCGCCATGCAAAACGCCACACAGGCCGGTGACGGTAACAGAATAACGGAACTCTCAAAGTCGATTCATCGCTGCCAAGGGGACATCGAAAAACTTTATGATGAACTTGTGAAATCTTCCGGTGTTTTAGAGGCACAAAAGGCTATTTTTGAAGAAAAATTACAAAGACTGGAATCCGATTAAAAAAACCCTTCCAAGTTTCGATAAGACCCGATGTATCAAGTGCTGATTGAGCAATAATGTACTTGCAAGTCATTCATAGATACCCGAAAAGCACTTTTTATTTGATTTTCGATATTTCGTTCATATAGTGGGCTATGCAAGTTTTTTGTCCAATGTATGGAAGGTCCTTGGGTACCGGACGCAAAACCAGTCGAATACAAGGAGGTGTAACATGATCGATAAACAAGCTTTGTGTGAAAAAATAAGAAAACTATATCCTGACATCGGCGAGTGCGGCATCGACCTCGATGTTGAATACGACCAGGACCAGAAGGCCTGGGTGGTCGATTTAAAGAAAGACAAGCACGAGCTGAAGACTTACCTGGAAGACGGCGACGCCGAAATGTGTATGGATGATAAACAGTGCGTCAGTCTCGGGATTGAAATTGCCCAACTGCGTGACAACATCAAGCGGATGTAGGAGGTTGCGGCTTCTGTCTGAGCAGCCGACCTGTTCCGTTGAAGCTGTAGCAAAGCGGGGATTGGCATATACGGACCCTACGTACGATAGTGTGGAAGGGAGGAACTGTGAGGTTCCTTCCCTATACCGACATATGGAGGTTTATGGTTTTGAAAAAAACTATTTCTAAAATGCCGCAGCTTATAGCCGTTTGGAACGATTTGTTGCGTGAAATTTCATAATAAATCAAGAACAAATTTTTGTTCTTTGACTGTTACTCCCCATTGCGTCCCTTCATGTTGCTCTATGAGTCGGAAACCGAACTTTTCGTATAGGTGACGTGCTACATCAAGGCCGTCAAATGTCCAAAGATAGACTCGGTAATAGTTGCTTTTCTTACAGAAATCTACAGCCTTCTCCATGAGTGTATTAAATAATCATATTGACCCGAATCCATAATTTATTGAGAAGATACATTTGGGTCGACATATCGGATCGGCTGTTTCTGAGAAGGTGAAGACAACCTGGTCCATTCTGTCACGATGTAGTATGTTTTGACAAAACGAAAATACTTGACACAAAAACTTTTTTGTAATTAAATTTAAGGGATATGAAGAATGCGTCGATTAAGCCAATTTAGATTTTTTACCAGCCGAATGTTACATTTCAAAATTAGATTCGAAATTTCCGGTGTTGATGCAGACCGATTTTCCTATTAATGACGGCGTCGAATTGTAACCCAAGGAATATGGTTGGATATTAAGAGGAATGACATGATTAAGTGGCCAATTCAACGATTTCATGGTTTGCGGAAGGGAATCCCCCTATTCTTGGTTATCTGCCTTGCATTAGCTGTCAGCCGATGTGGAACTGCCGAGGAAAAGCCCCTTTTTGTTCAGAGTTCACTTCCATATTCGGAAGATGCGCTTGAACCCTATATCTCCGCAAAAACCATGAACCTTCACTACGGCAAACATTATGCCGGGTATGTGACCACGGCCAACCGCTTGTTCAAGGGCAGCGCCTTCCGGGATAAAACCGTTGTGGAGGTCATCCATCTCACCGCGGATAAAAAAGAATACTTGGACCTTTTTAATAATGCCGCACAAGCTTGGAACCATGCTTTCTTCTGGCAATGCATGAAACCGGGTGGCGGTGGGTTACCAAAGGGCAAGCTGGCAAAGAAAATCGAAGACTCCTTCGGAAGTTTTGATACGTTCAAGAAGGATTTTCTGGCGGCATCCAAAGGTCAGTTTGGCAGCGGATGGGTGTGGTTAGTCCTGGACCGTGACACACTGAAAGTGGTGACAACTGCAAATGCGGATACACCCCTTGCTCACGAACTGAAACCGGTTTTTACCGTTGACGTCTGGGAACATGCTTACTATTTGGATTATCAGAACCGGCGTACCGATTTTGTTGAGACGGTACTCGATAAACTGGTGAACTGGGATTTTGTTGCGTCCCAACTGGAATTCCATCATAGGACCCCATAAACCATATATCCGCTTGCAATCCGAATTTAAACAATAATCTTACCTGTCCGCACTTTATATGTAAAGGAGTTCCGTATGAGCCTTAAACAAGATATAGACAACTTAAAAGAACAATCCAGCAAAAGCATCCCACAAGAAACACTAAATATAATGTCCGCAGATACCGAACGCCTCAAGAAATCCGGTATTATCGACCATAGTCTCAAAGCCGGCGATAACGTCCCGTTCTTCTCGCTACCCAACGCAAAGGGCGAGCTGATCTCTTCGTCTTATCTGCTGACCAAAGGGCCGCTTGTATTGAGTTTTTACCGCGGCGGCTGGTGACCGTACTGTAACTTAGAGCTGCGGGCCTTGCAGCTTGAATTGCCTGACATCGAATCTTTGGGCGCGCAACTGGTCGCCATCTCACCCAATTTGCCTGATAAGTCGCTGTCGACCGTGGAGAAAAACCATATCGCCTTTGAGGTGCTTAGCGATGTCGGTAATCATGTGACACGTGACTTCGGACTGGTATTCACCCTGTCAGAGGAGCTTCGTCCGATCTACGCAAGCTTCGGTATCGACATCCCCGCTTTCAATGGGGACCATACCTTTGAGTTGCCTATGCCGGCAACCTATGTGATTGCTACTGACGGCACCATCACGTATGCTTTTGTTGATCCTGATTACACAAAGCGACTGGAACCGTCGGAAATCATAAAAGTTCTCAAAAATATGACCGTTGAAGAATGACCAACTGAAATCTTAAGGTAGTGGTATCCCGTCTAAAATCCCGAGAAGAGGCGAGTTCCTGACCGACGATGCGTAAAAAATTGTTTTTGGTTTGCGGCTGTTCTTTCTAATGGTCCCTTATACATTCAGACAGCAGACATGTCATTCTATGGTTGACTCCAATTTTTCTTCCTCGATATATAAAAAAAATCATGCTCAGGGCAAAACGTATTTAGAGCGGATATGTCCGGAGCTAAAGAATGTAGGGTTTCTGCCCTGGATTTCTCCAGATGTTTTTCCTGCAACGCTGCGATACTATTAAAATGTGGTTCCCACGCCGAAGCCAAAATGGAACATCGGCTGGGTCTGCATTTCCTTTGGCCAAAGCTTAATCTCAATGGGCTCCACAAGAGGATAGACATAATCGAAACCACCAATAGCTCGAATATTACTTCCCTTAAGTTTTCCCACTATGGTGAGCAACATCTCTTTTTGATAGATTGCAGGATCAAGGAATTGTTTTGATTGAACAATAAAGCGGCCACGGGATTGATCAAGATTCACGGGCCGACCATTATTGCCAAGAGCGAGTTGCAAGACTGTGAGTTCGGATAAGGTGGATGAGACGTTGGTTTCTAAAATCTTTCCACCAAGCATGATGATCTCATCCTTATAAACGTCCGGAGTCTTTTGCAGCTCTGAAAACGTACCCGCGTAGGTAACCTTTGAGCGCGACTGTTGGGAAATCCCCGTAGCGCACCCCATCACAAGCATAATGAAAAAAATACCGAGAATGTACCCGTATCGTTTGATGGTCATGTTTTCCTTTTACCAGTAATAGGGATAATGGCGATACCGGTGCCAATAGTAGGGATATGGATAAAACCAGGGGTCATAATAAGGATCGGGGTAATAAGCTTGATCTTCCGGCCAGAGGTATATTTCACGGCTTTGAATCTTGAGATATGGCTGGGAAAAAGCATTGATTTTTTCGACCACAGAGCCGACCACTGTGCCCGCCACGGTAATTTGACGATCCTTGCTGTAAATCTCCGGGTCCAAAAAGCCCTTTTGCGAGATTATGAATCTTCCTTCTGAATAATCCCTTGATTTGGGCTCTTCTCCAACTCCCAGCGGTGCTTGCAAGACCTTAATAATCGTTTGATCCGCCAAATTATTGGTTTCCAGGATGTACCCCCCCAGGATCACGGTATCTCCCAGATATTTATCCGGCTCCTGAAGAAGTATTTTAAAATCAATCGGCGGTATCGCATCCGTCCGGATTTGTTGAGAAATAACCGAACAGGACCCGGTAAAAACCGTAATCATTATTGCCAGCAATGCACTTCTTAAAACATTCATTATACCTGATTCTTTTTCATTATGGGGCACAGAAAATATCGTCTGGATCTCCGGCCAAACTTTTGCAATTTCTTTAATTTGGATATTCATTATTTCCTCCAGGATCCTCGATCATATTCTTTGTGGGTAAGAACATGCCCTTCTGTTTTTAACATCCCCATAAATTCTTCATGAAAAATTCGGGTTAACACTGTCAAAAGCAGCCTGGAAAAAGTCCCGCTCGCATTCCATGGCGTAACGATAAGTGGTGCGTACCAGCGGGGTATTGGAAGTGTAGCGGTCAACCAGATGTTCCAACTGCTGAGCCAGATCTTCGATATCCTGGCTGCTGTAGGTGCGAATCCAGTCAATATATTGATGTTCCGAAGGATTTTGCTCAGCCAGCTTTTGCCCTAAATAGGCATACAGGCGCATGCAAGGGGACATGGCCACTACAGTTATGCCGATGTCATAGCTCCAGGCGGTGGCCAGCAAAAAGTCGGTGTAGCGGCGGGTCGCCGCGCCCGGCTGCACATTAATTACGTTTACACCCCATCCGGCCGCATATTTATCATGCAATTTCAGCTCTTCCAGCACCCCATCGGCCATGGTGTGCAAGATGCGGAATCCCTCCCAGTCGGGTGCCTTTGCCCCGGCGATACTATAAGCACGGGCAAACGCTTTCAGGAAAAAGACGTCCTGGCCAACATAGTATATAAAAAGCTCCCTGGAGAGGCTGCCGTCGGCCAACCCTTGAACAAAAGGATGATTAAGACTGGCCTGGGCAAGATCATGGTTGGCTTTCCACAATTTGGTTGAGAGAGTCATTTTTCGTCTCCTTCTATATGAGAATAACTCACGAGTCTGAATAAATTCTCTGTATGAAAATAGCCACAGACCCATGAAAAGCGTCAATAAATAAGCAAATAGCTTGCTATAACAACTGATATTTATGTTCTTTAGCGATCTTTTCTCCTCTATTTACAGCATATCCTACTCCTGGCTGACTCATTCCTAACTGTTTCGCCAAATCTGTGCAGCTTATTCCCAACTCCCGAACAGCCCAATAGCATAACAAGTCCCTGGCCTCAACTTGAACCTTGCGCCGGCCTTTTGAATATATCTCTTCTATTTCTATATCATATATCGCAGAAACCATCTGACCTATCTTTTTGAGGTCGTATCCCAATTCCTTTAATTTATAACCACGTTCAAATTTCTCTTTTGCCTCTGATAATAATGCTGTAACAAATTCGCCGTCACCTAATATCCGTTCATCTCCTTTAATACGATCCTGACCCTTTAGCCACAATTTCTTTATCATAGACCATCCACCAAGACTGCGTACCAAGCCACCTCCCTTTTGTGATCATGCTCCATCATTAAACACCCATTAATAAAAGGCAAATTGCGCTAATTGCGGGGTTTGTTGGTTATATTGCTGATTAAATTCGAATAGACCAATAGTTTGAATCCAGTTAATGTTGACCTATCACCTAATTTTTCCTGTAAAAAACACTTGACCGTTATACCGGCATTCGGTATAGTTAGTGTGTCGTCTTTTAAGGTTAAAAATGGCTATCCAAAACTTTAAAAACAAAGGAACAGAAGACATAAATTACGGCAGGGCCACAAAGGAAGCTTTGCGGATTCTGCCAAAGGACTTGCACCGAAAAGCCCAGATAAAACTTGCACGCTTAGGGGCTGTGACATCAATGCAGGATCTTCAGGAAATACGCGGTAATCGATTCGAAAAATTGAAAGGAAAGAGAAAAGGTCAATTTAGTATTAGAATAAATGATCAGTACCGCATTTGTTTCAAATGGGAAAAAGAAAATGCGGCTGATGTCGAGATTGTAGACTACCACTAAAAAAAAGGAGCCATAATGAACAAGATACATTTTACACCCATACATCCTGGTGCAGTATTGCAAGATGAGATAGAGGAGGTAGGCCTCACTCAATCAGCACTTGCCAAACATATCGGAGTTTTGCCAAAAACAATTAATGAAATATGTCGTGGAAAAAGAGGCATTAGCGCAGAAATGGCAATGAAACTTTCAAAAGCTCTGGGAGGAAGTCCTCAGTTTTGGCTTAACCTACAAAACAACTGGGATCTCAGCCAGTTAAATGAAACTTCTTTTCAGAGTATTAGACCTATGGCGGCTTAGAAACAATATAACTTGCGCCTGAACGCAGACGGGCTAAAAACCGCGCCCGCTGGTTAGGCGCGCTGTTAAACGGAGAAATCTTTATTGGAAGGTAACAAGATATTCGAAGAGGAAGAGGCGAAAAAGTTGACCCCAAATCCACGTGATATTTAGACCCCCCCTTCATATGATAGACAAGTTTCTATGTTTTCCAACTGATATGACTAAATCAGCAAATGTGATTTGATGGTAAATCCACCGGTTGTAAGAGTCAAATTCTTCATCTGAATGGGCAAGTGCCTCAAAAACAGAATATCCGCGTTCTTCCATGTCCACCTGAAGTCTGAATCCGCGGATGACAAGATCGTCGCTGAAAAGAAATATTTTCAGATTCGGGAACCGTTCCCTGATTTCGTAATGAAGTGACATTATTCCGTCGAGAAGAATAACACTGCATGGCCTGATGCGAACAGGCTCGTCGTGTTTGCCGGTTATGTGGTTGTACACCGGAAGGTCAATTTCACGACCTTCGTGGATAAGGGATTTCATTTTATCAATAAGATCCGGAATGTCTGATGCCCTCGGATCATTGCCGCTAATATTCCTTTTTTTTCTTATTTCCCGGTCCAGCATGAAACCGTCCATAGGTACATGAACGGCGCTGACTTCATTATTATTAAGGTATGTTAAAAATTCTCTGCAGAAAGTTGTTTTGCCGATACCGGCAGCGCCGGATACAGACATTACCATATCAACATGATGCGCGTACTGTTCTTTTTTTTGAACCGTACGGCTTTTTATATGTTGTTGAAAAATTTGGCTGTAAATATGTGAATTGTCGGTCATAGTTGATTTCCATTTTGACCTTTCGGAAGTATTACTTCTTAAACACTGATAGTTCTGGTTTTGCCGGGAATCACCGTAATATTTTTGCCAAGTATTGTTATGGGAACATTGTTTTTACCTTTTCCCTCCATTTTAACTTTTATGGTCTTTGGGGTAAATTCAAAATTGTACCATATTTTTCGGTGGAGGATCCGGAAGGCAAGACCGCTCCAGTGTTTCGGCAGATGCGGGTTTACCTTAATAACCTCGCCGGAAAGATCGATTCCGGCAAAATACCTGTAGATAACATCAAGTGTGCTTGCCATTACCCCGCAGTGTATCCCTTCTAAAGTCGTGCCACCCTGTGTGTCAAAAATGTCGCTTTTCATGGCCTCCAGGAACCAGTCCCATGCCATATTGCCCGCATATATATATCCTGAGATAACTGCATGGACGACCTTGCTTAGCGTGGAACCGTGGCTGGTTCTCGTTTCGTAATATTCATAGTTGTTCTTCAGAAGTTTGATTGCATTATCCACCTTGTATCCCAAACTGTTAAGGATTGTTTTCACTGCCTCAGGACCCAGCACATAAAATATCATGAGAACATCAGCCTGCTTTGCAAGCTTGTATTTGTCCGGGGAATCTCCTTCGGCTCTTATAATGCGGTCCAGGCGGTGGATATCGCCATATTTGTTACGATAGTGATTCCAGTCAAGTTCCATCAGGTCCATGTATCCGTCAAACTGGCTGATGATCCCTTGTTTTGTAATTATTACATTCAAATTGCCGGCAATATCTTTCCATCTGTTGATCTCGTCGGTGTTGAATCCGATCTTTTGGCTAAGACCGGCCAACGCTTTGGGTCCGAGGCCTTCAACAAGCTTTAGAGCCTTTTTAAGAAGCCATATCACCATTACATTTGTATAGGCGTTATCCTTCAGCCCGTGTGATTTCGAACCGGGAAGTTTTTCGTGAAATTCGTCCGGCCCCATTACCCCCTCAATGTGATATTTCCCTGTATCAGCATCAAAGCATGCGATGCTTGACCAAAACCTGGCGATTTCAAGCATAACCTCGGCGCCAAAATCTATCAGGAATTTTCTGTCGCCGGTATCAGCAACATATTTCCAGATGTTGTAGAAAACCGCAATTGATACGTGTCTCTGCCTGCGACTTAAGTCCGGACCCCATGTGTGATTTGCCGGGTTGTAATGAATCTCCTGGGTTTCCTCGCTTCCGTCATCAGCGGTTTGCCACGGATACATCGCGCCGTTGTATCCGTTCTGTTTGGCATATTTTTTAGCGGCGCCAAGACGTCTGTGTCTGTATTTCAGTAAAGCGCGGGTGATTTCCGGAAAATGAAGATTAAAAAAGGGCAGGATAAAGAGCTCGTCCCAGAATATATGCCCCCGGTATGCCTCACCGTGAAGCCCGCGAGCTGTGAAACCGGCGTCGATGTTCACATTATTGGGTGATCCGGATACAAGAAGGTGATAGATGTGCAGTCGTGCTGTCATTTGAACAAACCTGTCGCCGCTGATTTTGATGTCTGCGTTATTCCAGATAGCCTTCCATGCTTTTTTATGCGGTCTGAAAACATCACTAAAGTTTTTGACCTTTTTCAGAGCATCCGCCGATGCCTTTCTGGGATTTGAAACACCCGGGTCAAGGGAAGTATAGATGCTTACGATTTTTTCAATCGTATATGTTGAGTTCTCCTTGGCAGCCACAGTTATCTCTTCGGCGATTTTCGCAATCGATTTTTTTCGGTATATTGTCTTTGTAAGACCAAGCGGCTTTCCGTTTTCATAAACATGTGTCGCGGCGCTCATGACAATCTGGTACTTCGAGCGGTTTGTCCGGACGTGGAGAAATATTCCATCCCCGGTCTTCCCATGGGCAACTCCAGCCAGGTGTTTTGATTTCAAATCGCGGTAACGGGCAACACCGTCATTTACTACGGTTCCGTCAAGGGATGATCGAATTGTTATTGATTCAGAGTAATTGACAGGGATAAATTCATATTTTATTGCGCAGATGTGCGGGATTGCCATACTTGCTATCCTGCTGCTGCGTATCCTTGTAATCCTTCCAAGGTTATCCTTGCACACCAGTGATCTTTCCATCACACCCTCGAGCATGTTCAGGTTCTGGGTATAACTTAAAAGCTCCATACGCGCAGGACTTATAAACGGCCCGGAGCCGATTTTCATTTCAATAAGAAGCCAGTTCGGACAGTTGACAAAATCGTTGTTGTAAATGTTCTTGCCCTGTATTTTTGTGGCAATTTTGTTATACATTCCGGCGATATAAGTGCCGGGATAATGTATATCTGATGCCCGTTCTCCCTCGAAACATCCCCTTGTTCCCAAGTATCCGTTTCCTACGGTGCAGAGTGTTTCTCTCAACTTTTCATCTTTCGGGTCAAAGCTGTTGTATGTCAGGTTCCAGCCATCATGCTCAATACCTTTATCAAACCAGTCCACTATGTCCCGGTATGTAATTTCGCTGAGATCGCCCACAACAAGGTCTGCGCCGTTTTGCCGGAGTGTTTCACCGTTAACGCCTCTGGCTATACCCAGCGTCAGGCCGAAATTGCCGTTTCGTCCGGCCTGAACCCCGGAAATGGCGTCCTCGACAACCACGCATTCTCCGGGCAGAAGGCCGAGATTTTCAGCAGCTGTCACAAAAATATCCGGATCAGGCTTTCCTTTGAGTTTGAGTTTGTACGATACAATTCCGTCAACATTTGTTTCAAAAAGGTTTTCAATTTTTGCAAGCTTAAGGATCAAAGCACAGTTCTTGCTGGAAGAGGCCACGCCTATTTTAATGCCTTTTTTCTTAAGACTTTTAACGAATTTTATGGAGGTCTCGAAAACGTCAGGTCCTTCCCGTCGAAGCACCTTCTGGAAATCCAGGTTTTTCTTGTTCCCCAGCCCGCAGATGGTTTTTCTGTCAGGCGGGTCGTCATGGTCGCCAAAAGGCAATTTTATATTTCTGGATTCAAGGAAGCTTTTTACGCCTTCCATTCTGGGTTTGCCGTCAACATATTGCAGGTAATCGACTTCAGGATCAAATGGCACAAAAGGCCTGTTTTCGCTCTTTGCAGTCTTCTTAAGAAAAACATTGAACATGCTTTCCCATGCAAGACCGTGCACACGTGCCGTACCCGTAATAACTCCGTCCAGATCAAAAATTACACCCTTAAACTGTGTTGACGCCATGGCTTACTCCTTTGCCCAACGTTTGAAAGATTAACGGTCTCGTAAAAAGTCGAAAAACACCCTTTTTTGTCATTCCGGCGAAAGCCGGAATCCAGTAAATTCAATGGCTTCTGGATGCCGGATCAAGTCCGGCATGACGGTTTTAGGACTTTTTACGAGTTCATCAAAGATTATACGGACAACAAATTTAAAATTGTAACCAGCATATCAGGTTCCGGCACGATAACAGCGTTCGGGCATACCGCCGTGACCCTGCCGGCAAGCTCTTTATCCTCTGTAACAAAAATGGACCATGTGTCGTCAGTTTTATTTATAGAGGCTTCTATCATCGGTATATCTGATGATGTATCCCCGCAGATAAGATGCGGCCCTTCTGACATGTTAAGCCCTAATTCTGAATCAAGAAATTTTATCGAGTCCGCTTTGTCAAAATCCTTTGGCCCGGATTCAGAGTCTTCGATGGTGAGAATTATTTCAATATCAAGGCCGGTATCCTCAATTCTGAAATTTCTGTTTTCCGGATCAATATCTGACACAAGACTTCTAATCCTTTTAAGCAATGCCTCTGATTCATCTTCAGAAACAGACCTGCTGATATCCTGGCGCGCTATTGTTGTCTGGCCAAACTTCAACTGCAGCCCGGAACCTATCAGGGAGAACTGCTCAAAAGACGGTTCTTGCAGAAGAGCGCTGAGCTTTTGATTAAGCCTGTCAATAAGCTCCTGCTTTTTATCATCTATGGGATAGGTTCTCCGGTTTCCGGAAAGGTCGATAAATTCTCTGCCTTTTGAAGCTGCATAAATAATAGTCTTTTCAGGATTAACACTGACATCAACGATACCCGGATCTTTCAGAGGGGCGGAGGTTATTATAATAGGATTTTTCGCTCTTTTTTTTGCGAATCTGGTAAGAAAAACGGCATTGTAAATTGACTGAACCGAAGACCGATATCTGCCGCAGTAATTGTTTATTGTTCCGTCCCGGTCAGTAATAAAACAATTGAATCTTAGACCGGTGAGTTTATTCAAACCGTTGTCCACATGCTTTTGGAACCCGACATGAAGACTGGAAAGATAGTCAATGAATGCTTCTTCACCATTTTCAAGGTAAAAGATGTCCTTTTCCAGTTCTGTGATCTCATAAGTCAGGTCCACTTCAATCTTTTTTGAAATATTCCGCATGGAATCATCGAGGTAGAGGATTTTTTTTTCGTTTTCAGAGCGGATGCCGTTAAGCGATGCAAGGAAGTTTTTCAGGGATTTTATCCAGTCAGGCGAAATTTGACGGTTCATGACAATGTTTTCAACAACTTTAAACCGAATGCCTCTTGTTCGGGCCATAAGATTGTAAAATTGCTTTAATGTGGGCTTCATTTGATTGTTGATAAGTTCTCCTTCTTTTATAACGTTCAAATATCTTTGAAAAACGGATTCTTAAATTCTCAAAAAAACGCATGGGTAAAAAGTCTTTTGCGAGCACCTTTGACCATTTTGAGAAAATTCAAAGGTCCGTTTGCTTAACTAATAATAGCAGAATCGTCAAACAAATAAAATCATCCAAAATTCACCGCTAAATAAACGTCTCGGAGATTCTACAGGGGATTTGAACCCCTGCTGCCGGCGTGAAAGGCTCAAATTAAAAAAAAGTTTAAAGAAAACTGTAAAGAGATAACTTGCCGTGGATAAGAAAACAATCCTGAATTTTAATTTTGTCGGTGGACGGAGATGATTTAATAATTGTCAAAAATAATATTTACTTGACCTGATACCAGAAAAATATGATATTTGTATATTAATCGTTGTTAGTTGCCGCATGCCAGGTAGTGATAGGGGACGCACGAGAAATCGGCGAGCGTGTCGGCATCAGGCTGGACACCGCCAACAAACTGTGCCAGTCTGTTTCGAATCCAGCTGACGAAATCGCTGAAGTGTTCTTAGATGAAGTTCCGGACATGGTGGAGGCGTTTGGCAATGACACCAAACGATCTCATCCGCTACCCTCTATGACCGAACACGGGGTTTCGCTGCCACAGTCCGGCACAATTCACTTTCAAACAAGGAGAAACAGATATGGGTGATAAGGGGAAAAAAGACAAAGGCAAAAGAGAACAACAGAAAAAGGCTCAGCTTAATCCAAAGGAAAAACGAAAATTGAAAAAAGAAAAGAAGAAATAACTAAGGCAAAGACTGAAGCCTTTGCCTTAGTTAATAGATTGAAAATGGGGCCTTCCGTTAAAATTTGGTGAAATGCCCTTTTTAAAATCAAAAATGTAAAATTAAACCACAGTGACATTTACTGCGGCAGGACCTTTTTGACCCTGCTCAATGTCAAAGGTAACACTGTCGCCTTCATCAAGAGCCTTGAAACCGGTTGCATTGATTCCTGAATGATGAACAAATACATCCGGACCATCTTCCTGCTCAATGAAGCCATAGCCTTTGCTGCTATTAAACCATTTTACAATTCCATTAGTCATAGTGACACCCTCCTTTCAAAAAAATTCTCATAGTTCCAAACTGCAGGTTGCCGCTTTGACAAATGGATCTTTCCTTCAGAACGAAACCGGTCTGCCAATTAAGAACAGGCCTTTATTGATTATTTGAATAATAAGATATTGTTGAACAAAGTCAAGCTGATTATAAGATTATTTTTTGCTGAGGATTTTGGACAAGCACATGAAACTTTTGTGCCTCAAGTAGCTTCTATCATTTTAAAAATTCCGGAGCCTGAAATGCGAGGGTTACGAGATAAAAAGATCTTTAGTAGAAAAGTTGGGGTCACTCGTGAGGTTCACGCCGAGTCGCCTCAATCCGGCCTCATCCCCCGGTGTAGGAATATGGGTCATATGGACTTCACACCCCTGGAGTTCCTCCAATTTTTCCATGGCTAACTGGGCGGCAGGATTGGCGGTCGCGCTGATACTGAGGGAAATGAGGGTTTCCACCAGGTCGAGGCTGAGGGTCTTTTCATTGAGCACCTTGGTTTTGAGATTTCGAACCGACTCGACGATGTTGGGCGGGAGCAATTTAATCTTATCCGGGATTTCGGCTAAATGCTTGATGGCGTGTAAAATAAGGCTTGAAGCCGCGTGAAATTGCGGCGAGTTGTTTCCGGTCACAATGATGCCGTTTCCGAGGTCGATGGCCGCTCCGCAAAAAATACCTTCGTTGCCTTTGCCGCTCTCCTGGCCTTTTATGGCCGCGGTGCGCGCCGGTTCGACCACTCGCCGGTATTCCAGCTCCAGGTTGAAGTCTTTAATCAAAAGTTCTACCCGTTGAACCGTTTCTTTGTCCGTCAAACCCATGACATATTCGCACCGATAGCGGAAATACCGCCGAATAACTTCCTGTTTGGCAGCTTCCTGTGTCGCTTCATCGTCCGTGATGGCAAAACCGGCGCGATTGACCCCCATATCCGTGGGGGATTTGTAAAACGGCTCGTCACCCATTATTTTTTTTAATATTCGTTTCAGAACAGGGAACACCTCTACGTCACGATTGTAGTTGACCGTCTTCTGATTATAAGCCTCCAGATGAAAAGGATCTATCAGGTTAAAATCCCTGATATCAGCGGTGGCGGCTTCATAGGCCACATTCACCGGGTGCTTGAGAGGTAGATTCCAGATCGGGAAGGTTTCGAACTTGGCGTAGCCCGCGAAAATGCCCCGTTTGTATTCATGGTATACCTGAGAAAGGGAGGTAGCCAGTTTTCCACTGCCAGGTCCGGGACCGGTCACGATAACCAGGGGTTTATCGGTTTCAATATATTCATTGGCGCCGTATCCCTCATCGCTGACGATCAGATCGATATCCGTAGGATACCCCTTGGTGTA
Source organism: Desulfobacterales bacterium (assembly GCA_030601485.1). Taxonomy (GTDB): domain Bacteria; phylum Desulfobacterota; class Desulfobacteria; order Desulfobacterales; family UBA11574; genus S5133MH16. Next base: position 25,884 of record JAUVTO010000004.1, read on the forward strand.
TTGATGGGTGTAAACCCGAATGTTTCTTCTTTCCAGTTTATGTTTAAACTGCAGGGCCGACGGCTGGTTTTCAAAACGGGTAATTACAACTCCTAAAACGTCGATTCCCCAACCCCGGAGATCATCGATTAGTTTGAGGGCGTCGGAATCGTAGGTGATGCCGAAATCAGCCCGTATTTTTTTCCTTTCGATATCGCCGGCATAAATGCAAAGCAGAATGTCGGCCTTGTCTTTTAACGCTTGAAGAAGCCTCATTTTTACATTGGGATCATAGCCCGGCAACACCCGGGACGCATGATAGTCAAATAAAAGCTTGCCGCCGAATTCAAGGTAGAGATTATTGTCAAATTTTTTTGCACGTTCAAGAATTTCAGATATTTGCTCCTGGATATATTTCTCATTGTCAAACGCCGTATTCGCTGCCATGCTCTCTTCCTTATTCTATTTTAGAATCATAAACATCAACTTTACCCGAAGGGATTTTTTTATCCCATGAAATATTGATGAACTCGTAAAAACTCCGATTTAGACGGTTTCGTAAAAAGTTCAAATTCAAGGCGTGCAAATTTTGTAATCATGAGGCGTACTTATCGTACGTTGAATGATTACGAAATGCAGCACAACGCAGAAGTTGGGCTTTTTACGAGACCGTCAAATATTTATCAACAAACGTTTTAAGTGTGGCTAACAATAAAATCAATATTTATTTAAAACTTAACATAATTGGGTTCACATCTTGACGCAAGAAATGGGATATATGTACTGGAAATTGAGGTGCTTGAACCTGTGATGATGGTAAGTTAGGTTTTGACAAGCCAGATTTTCATGGGGTTTATTTCAATATATCTTGACGTTGACTAAAAAACTTGGAGGTTGTGTTTTTAGATATCAAGAGATAACAATCTGTCAACTGATGTCGTGACTCGGTTTTAGGTCTGTCAATTCAATCATAGGTCAGGACATGTAAAAATACAGACAAATAGACATCCTTTCTCACCCAAAAATGGAAAGGATGTCTATGAATCACACACAGTAAGGAGTCATTTTCTTTAACAGAACGATACAGTACGTGACTCCATCACTCCATCTTCTCTTTTGCCGTCTCAGTAGTTTCTTCAGCCTTCTCTTTTGCCATTTCGGTAGTTTCTTCGACCTTCTCTTTTGCCATCTCAGTAGTTTCTTCGGCCTTCTCTTTTACCATTTCGGTAGTTTCTTCGGCCTTCTCTTTTGCCATCTCCGTAGTCTCTTCGGCCTTCTCTTTTACCATCTCAGTTGCTTTTTCAGATTCACTGACGGTTGCTTTTTCAGTTTTATCGCCCTGCCCACACGCAACGAAAACCAATAGGCAGATTATACTCAGTAAAAGTGCAGCATGTTTCATAATTCCTCCTCCTTGATAAAATTTAAAATAATTTGCCTGTCCGTAAATACATTATTAAAGTATTATAGTATATTTCTAAATGCAACTCTTTAATTGAGGGTGTTGATTGGTCCGCCTTCAAAAAAATAGGTGGTGTTAATATTATTGGGCAAGATAACTATTTAGAATTATATCAGATATATTTATCTGAAGAATTTGGCATGGTTTCTGCCTTATTGCTTTATAATAAAGAAAAATCAAAACATGCTGTCTGTCTTAATTTATTATAATCCTGCTTTTAAATTTAACAGACTGGCTTCAGCTAATCGAAGTTATTGTGATATTTTTTTCAATAGAGACAAATCTTTTTATAGGGTTTGTCTTTTTTGGTTTTTTGTGGACATAATGCGATTAATCGACATAAATTGACTTCGGGTTGAGGTTTTGTCAAAATAGATGAATCCTGCAATATTTGATGGGTGAAAAGATGGAAAAAATATTTGATGGTAAAAAGAAGTTAAAATTGGGCACTGAAAAGAATCCCGCTATTGTTAATGTCAAAACAAAGAAAAGAATGAAAGAAGTCGCAAAGATTTTTGAAAAAAATGACTGGAAACATACAATTGAAGTAGACCGGGATAAACCGGAGGATATTACCGATTTAGAAATATTATTGAATTGGCCGAAACCTAAAGAAGCCGAAAAGAAAGTTGGACGTAACGAGCCCTGCTCGTGTGGAAGCGGGAAAAAGTATAAAAAATGCTGCGGCAAATAAGACTATACTTAAAAAGGGAAAAAGTTGAGCAATTTAAATAAGTGCCACGGGCGTATGCCCGTGGATGTCTACTTACCAATATTGTTTTAAGGGGTGTTATGAATAAGAAATTAATTATTATCGGTATCGGAATTGTTGGTGTTCTATTGCTGTGGATAGGGATTTCAATTTATCCGGACTGGTTGTGGTTTGAAAATTTGGGCTTTTCGCCTGTTTTCTGGACCATGATGTTGAGCAAATTCGGGTTTGGATTGATGGTCTGGCTGCTTTTGGCCCTTATCATCGGTATGAACATCTACGCCGCCAATCGTTTAAACCCGCGCATCGGGACAGGGGGGGATTTTAAAGTTGCCGACGATGATGTTTCCCAATTTGGCCTTTCCACTGTAACGCTAAAAACCCTGGTGACCGCTATTATTCTGTTTCTCACCTTTTATATTGCTTCAAAAGGCTCCACTCAATGGGATTTGCTCCTGCGCTATCTGTATCAGCAGCCTTTTGGCAGCACCGAACCTGTTTTTAACCGGGACATCGGTTTTTACTTGTTCTCGCTGCCTTTTTACATCTTCATCCAAAACGGGTTGCTGATTCTTTTTGTCGTGGCTGCACTGGCCACGATGGGCTGGTATCTGAAAAACGGTGCCCTGAAAATAGAGGGTGACTTCAGTCGGGTCGAGGGTGTCCCACCCGCTTTGCCTAAAATCAGCCTCGCGAAAAACGCTAAAAAGCATCTTATTTTTCTGGGTGGAATCGTTGTGCTGCTACTGACCTGGGCCTATCGTCTGAGAATGTTCGGGCTTTTATATTCCACCCAGGGACCGGCTTTCGGCGCCAGCTATACCGATGTTCACATCAAGGTTCTGGCCTATAAGGTAATCGTCCTTGTCTCGATAGGATTTGCCGTAGTCCTTTTTATCAACGCCTTTAAACTTAGGGCAAAATTAATCTGGATTAGTGCGGGAATCTGGATAGGAGTCGTGTTGGTGCTGGGAACGGGGCTCCCTGTCCTGGTCCAAAAATTTATAGTCACACCCAATGAACTGGCCAAAGAATCCCCCTACATCGCCTACAATATCGATTATACCCGCAAGGCCTACAACCTGAATAAAATCAAAGTAGTCAATTTTGAGGTGAACGATCAGCTCAGTGCCCAGGATCTCGAGCAGAATGACGTAACGATCCAAAATATCCGGATCTGGGATGAGCGCCCGCTGCTTCAAACCTACCGGCAGATTCAAGCCATACGGCTGTATTACGATTTTAACAATGTCGACGTCGACCGGTATCTCGTCAACAACCAGTATCGCCAGATCATGCTGGCCGCCCGGGAGCTGGTAGTCAACAAGCTGCCTCCCCAGGCCAATACCTGGGTCAACAGACACCTCACCTATACCCATGGCTACGGACTGGCCGCAAGCCCGGTCAATGAAGTGACCGGCGAGGGGCTGCCCCGCCTCTTTATCAAAGACCTGCCGCCTTCCTTTGAACCGGACCTGAGGATCGTGCGCCCCGAGATCTATTATGGCGAAAAAACAGATGCGTATGTGCTGGTAAAGACCAAAGCCCGGGAATTTGATTATCCCAAGGGGGACAAAAATGTTTATACCACCTACCAGGGCAAGGGCGGTGTCCATATCAAATCTTTTTTCAGAAGGCTTTTGTTTGCCATTGAGTTTTTGGATCCCCAGATACTGTTTACCACGTATTTAAGTCCGGAGAGCCGCATCATGTTTAACCGGCTGATTAACCGGCGGACGAATTCGATTGCCCCGTTTCTCGATTATGACAGTGATCCCTATCTGGTTGTTTCCGGTGGAAAGCTCTACTGGATTCAAGACGCCTACACGACCTCTGCGATGTATCCTTATTCGCACCGGTCTCACGTCACTTTTAAAAAAAGACGGCTTAACTACATCCGCAATTCCGTCAAGGTCACCATCGATGCCTATAACGGGGATGTGGTTTTCTACATGATTGATGAAAAAGACCCCATCGTCAAAACCTATGCGCGGATCTTCCCGGATCTGTTTAAGCCTTTCAAGGAAATGCCCGCGGAGCTGAAAGAGCATATCCGCTACCCCAAGGATCTCTTTAAAATCCAAATGGAAACTTACACGAAATATCACATGGAAGATGTACAGGTCTTCTACAACCAGGAAGACCTCTGGCAAATTCCGGATGAGGTCTATGGGGAGCACCGTCAGGAAATGGAACCTTACTACATAATTATCAAGCTGCCCGAAGATCAAAAGGAAGAATTTTTCCTGATGATCCCATTCACCCCTTCCAAGAAAGATAATATGATCGGCTGGCTGGCGGCCCGATGTGACCTGCCCAACTACGGCAACCTGCTGGTCTACAAGCTGCCCAAGGAAAAACTGGTCTATGGACCGATGCAGATTGAAGCCAGGGTGGATCAGCAAACGGAAATTTCCCGGGAATTGAGCCTGTGGGGGCAGAGAGGTTCCCGAGTCATCCGGGGCAATCTATTGGTTATTCCCGTCGGTGAGACCTTTATCTATGTGGAACCGGTATATCTGGAAGCCATCCAGGAAGGAAGCCAAATGTCCCCAACCGGAACCCCTCAGCCCGACGGTAGAGCCAAATCCCGGCGAGCAGGCGCGCGCGCGCGTCCCCAGCCGGAAGTGGCAAGGGCCGCTTCTCTGCCGGAACTCAAAAGAGTCATTGTCGCTTTTGGCAATCGCCTGATTATGGAGGAAACCCTGGACAAGGCCTTGAGCAGTATCCTGGACGTTGAAATAACCTCGAAACAGCCGGCTTCCCTGGTTATTTCTCAAATAAAGGGTGAAGGGTTATCCAATCTCGGCGCGACGGCGCTGGACCACTATAATAAAGCCAAAGCATATCTGCGTGATGGCGATTGGACCGGTTACGGGAGGGAACTGGAAAATCTGGAAAAAATCCTTGAAGAAATATCCGGAATGAAGAAGGAAAAAAAATGAAGCTCCCCCCGCAGCAAGCTGCGGGGTATCTTGGTGTTACGAACTCTTGCGTGACGCGAATGATATCAACAGGGGGGAAACAGGATATAGATGACATCAATTTAGAGTTGTGAACGCTCTGCACGAACGCCCCCTGTTGTAGTTCAAATCAAATATTCTCCTTAGCTCCTTTATTTTTGAGCTACAACAAGACCTTTGCCAGAGGTTTTTGCCGCGAAAAGGTGTTTGTCTGCTTCTGCCACAAATGCTTCCGATTTTCCCTTATAACAAGCTACCCCACAACTAATTGTTACCCTGTCCAGAGGTTGTCCTTCAACATCCTTAAACTGGTGGATATAAACTTTTTCAACAAGCCTTTGAGCTACATGTTCAGCATTTTTTATGTCGCATACCGGAAGTAAAACAGCAAACTCATCTCCACCATAGCGAAAACCCGAGTCTGAGTTGCGTATCGATTTTTCTATAATATCAGCCAGTTCTTTAAGTAACTTATCGCCTGTTTGGTGACCATAGGTGTCGTTATATCGTTTAAAATCATCGCAATCGATCATGATGAGGGACAATTCCTGTTTATACCTGTCTGCCCTGCTTGTTTCCTCGACCAGCCTTAAATCGAAAGAACGCCGATTATATAGAGAAGTCAACTTATCTGTAAGTGCCAGTTCTTTGAGCTCGATGTTTGAATCAATCAATTTTTTTGAGACTTCATTGAGCTCATTTACTTTACTTTGAATTTCATTATGTAGAACATTAAAGCTTTGTTGGATAATCGCAAACTCATTTTCATCATTGAACTCCTCTTTTTCTCCTATAATCTGGGCCGATTTCGATTTAATATCCTCTGAGATGGTTTCTATTGAACTACTCCATATAGATCCCAAGACAAAACTTATAAAAGGGGGTAAAAGCATGACCAACACACCATATGTAAATAAACCCCTTAGATCATTTATCTGGTCTGGCATAAGTACTGGGATGACATGCTGATAAATGATAAATATTAATAACAGCAATGGAAAAGTCGAAGATAAAAAGAAAAATACAAAGAAATTCTTTCTGAATTTTTCGTGTATTAACGAAGTAAACAATGCCATAAATGCCTCCGTTTAATTCATTGATTCATAGCCTTATGAATATAAGTGATAAATCCGCTCAAGGTTCCGTGCCTGAGTCTTGCATCAACATAACACTAATATCATTGAAGATTTGTTTTGTAAATCGCAACTTTTCAAAAGAGCTAATAATTCACCCTCTCTTTCAATTCTTTCCCGCATTTAAAGAACGGAAGCTTCTTGGATTTAATTTTAATCTTTTCCCCGGTTTTTGGATTTCTGCCTGTGTAAGGCTTGTACTGTTTGACGTAAAATGAACACAGGCCCCGGATCTCCACTCTATCTCCATTGGCAAAGGCGTTTGCCATTTCATCAAAAAATAGATTCACTATCCCTTTTGTTTCTGATTTTGTAAGTTCGGTTTCATTTTGCAGGGTCTTTATGAGTTCAGCCCTGTTCATGTGGTCTTCCCGAAATGTTGTTTAAATTAGGAAAATAAAAGGCTGGTTAAAAGTCAGTTGTTGGGGGATTTGCAAACGGGGTTATTATTGCTGATGAGTACATTAAAAAACTACAATAAAAAGATCTTGCTGGCCCGGTAAAATGTGAATATTTCGTGTCTGAAGCTTCAATTACCGAAAAATGAAGGTTTATAACCGAAATCAACCCTGGATTTAAAGTCATCGGACAGCACTGGGTATTTATTTATTATTATTTTTTCAAATTTCGTTTTTCCTTTGCATTCACGATCGCAGACTTTTTCATGATCTGGCTGTACGATATAGATAACAAAGGTTTTCTGTTTGCACCGGTCACAAATCATTTTGGTCCCCCCTTCTTTAGCATTTTATTCTTTATCTTTTATGCTCTGAATGAATTTGC
>JAUVTO010000078.1 GCA_030601485.1 Desulfobacterales bacterium
CATTGTGTATACGCTCAATTAAGGCATAAGCAAATCTTGTATATCCTGTTGATCTTGTCAAATTTCACCGAAAAGTGTATCCTTTATCCATTGAAAGCCCAGCTTTAATAGTTCAACATCGTCATTCTTTACCGCATCTAACGTATCGGAGTCCATGTTCCGGTCATCTAAGATTCTCTGGTCAAATATATGGGATCTGAAATTATCCAGATCATAACATGCCATGTGAAACATGAGCCTATACTTGATATCCAGCGGACCGGGAATCAGGCGATTTTTGAGGCTGATAATTTCCATCATCAGATCGTTCATCTGATTATAGACAAAAATTTCCTGATCCTCTATCCATTCCCGGACGGTCCAGGTGCGCCCGTGTTTAAATCCCAAACAATGCGGCTCTTTTAAAAGAAAATACTGCTCGGCTATTGTGCCGGTTTCTCTGGATCGTGATGCCATACGAACAAGCGGGTAAGTCCGGCACGATGACGGGCGATCTTCATATACGCTACATCCGGAATGGTCCACAAACGGGCATTTTAATTCGCTAAAACGATCCGCCTTGAAGGGGATGATCGGAAGCCCGGTTTCAGGGCCTGTATGCTGAGAAGTATACCGCTCAAGGAAAAGATTCGACGGTAAACCGAGTCGGTTTTTCATGCGCAATATATCGTAAGGAAAGAGAAACTGGTTAAGATCCCGGCAGCATTCATTGAAACAGGGCACCTTTTTTGAACATGAAAATTTAAACTTATCATTTAACGAAAGGGGCGTCATATTGTTTTCCATAAAAGTTTCTCCATTTTGCGTTACACTGAAAAATTACCCGCAACCAGTATCCAGCAACCAGTAACAAATGACCAATCGAGTAACATATGTCAACAAAAAATGAACATCCTGGAGAAAAGCCATAGTGTATCGAAAGTCGGTCACCATGGTACATACATATCTCGAAGGATGCCTAAATACTGTACGGGATTCATATCCTGAATGGTTTATGCAACATGAATGGCATTAAGCACAATATATAGTGTATATTTAAGTGGTTAAAACTATATGTATGATCAGGTCAAAATGGAATTATAATGTTTAGAAATTTATAGATTAGTTTTTCCAAAAGTTCTTGACAAGGATAATGTTAATTGTTATTTAATCTTTTCGATTTCTATTCCCACACTATCTTATTGATTTTATAGAAAAATTTTCTATTTGATCATTCCGAATTTTTAATCACGCCCGTGCGTGATCCGGATAAAAACAGAACGTTTCTTTATGATTATTTAAAACAAATGATAGCCTTTTTAGGCCAAAATTACGAAGGGAGGTGCAAAGAGCTTAGAAATTGTACCGGAGATTGTTGGAAAAGGATAACATATTGAACAGTTACCAAAAAAAAATCAGGAGGTAAGTAAATGCCAAGTTTTGTAATTGATGAAAAATGCGATGGCTGCAAAGGCGGGGATAAGACCGCTTGCATGTACATTTGCCCAAACGACCTGATGGTTCTGGAGCCCAATTTAATGAAGGCTTACAATCAAGAACCGGATCAGTGCTGGGAATGTTTCTCATGCGTAAAGATCTGCCCCACACAAGCGATTGAGGTCAGAGGTTATGCCGATTTTGTGCCGCTGGGAAGCAGCATTGTGCCGATGCTGGGAACCGAGGATATTATGTGGACCTGTAAATTCAGGAATGGTACCATCAAGCGCTTTAAGTTCCCCATCCGGACAACCCCGGAAGGTGCTGCCAATGCTTACTTGGATCTGGTAGGCAAGGACCTTGACAGTGAATTGCTTTCCACCGAAGAAGCAGACGGCTACCAGTTGCCGACACCGGAAACCGTCTAACAGACTATGATTTGTGAAATCGAGTAAAATGATTAATCATAATTATATTTATTTAAGGAGGATGTAATATGGCATTACCAAATAAACCTTTAGGAGAACTCAAAGCTGTCAAGGATCCTGAAGTTGAAGAGCGTGAAGTTGACATCCTGATTGTGGGCGGCGGAATGGCTGCCTGCGGGACTGCTTTTGAGATCAAGAAATGGGCGCCTGACAAGAAAATTTTGCTGGTGGACAAGGCTGCTCTTGAGCGAAGCGGCGCTGTTGCCCAGGGTCTTTCAGCAATCAACACCTATCTCGGCGAGAACACAGCGGAGGACTATGTCCGCATGGTCCGCAACGACCTGATGGGCATTGTTCGTGAAGACCTTATATATGACCTTGGCTATCATATTGATGATTCTGTACACCTGTTTGAGGAATGGGGTCTTCCCATCTGGAAAATGTCAGACGACGGGAAAAAACTTGACGGTAAAAAGGGCCTGAAGGTGGGCACCTTAAAGTCCGGTGCAAAACCTGTGCGTACCGGTAAATGGCAGCTCATGATCAACGGCGAGTCTTACAAAAGGATCGTGGCCGAAGCTGCCAAGCTGGCTATTGGAGATGAAAATATCCTTGAGCGTGTCTTTATCGTTAAGCTGCTTCTGGATGCAAACGAAGAAAACCGGATCGCCGGCGCGGTCGGTTTTTCGGTCCGTGAGAACAAAGTTTATATCATAAAATGCAATACCATGATGGTGGCATGCGGCGGCGCAGTTAACATTTATCAGCCCCGAAGTGTGGGTGAAGGTAAAGGCCGTGCCTGGTATCCCATATGGAACGCGGGTTCCACCTATACCATGTGCATGGAAATCGGCGCTGAGCTTTCCATGATGGAAAACCGTTTCACCCCGTCACGTTATAAAGACGGTTATGGTCCTGTTGGCGCCTGGTTCCTTTTGTTCAAGGCCAAAACACTCAACGGTCTGGGCGAAGGTTATGTGGGCAGTGATATTGCCAAGGCGGAGCTCGAGAAGTATGCGCCTTATGGAACAGCCGCTATTACACCAACCTGTCTCCGTAACCACCTGATGCTCGTTGAGATGAAAGAAGGGCGTGGCCCGATTATGATGGATACAATTACCGCTCTGAAAGAATTGAGTGCAACGGTCAGCAAAAAAGAACTCAAGGCTCTTGAATCAGAGGCATGGGAGAACTTTCTCGATATGACCTGTGGACAGGCCAACCTGTGGTGCGGAACCAATACCGAGCCGGACAAGAAAAACTCCGAGATTATGCCCACCGAGCCGTATCTGCTGGGGTCACATTCCGGCTGCTGCGGTCTGTGGTGCTCCGGACCCGATTTTGACTGGGTGCCCGAAGCATACAAGATCCGCTACAAAGATAAGGTTTACAACCGTATGACCACGGTTAACGGTCTGTTTACATCCGGCGACGGTGTGGGATGTTCCGGCCATAAGTTCTCGTCAGGGTCACATGCCGAAGGACGGATGTGTGCCAAGTCCATGGCCAGATTCGTGCGTGACAATGCAGACTTTACACCGGCCATTAGCCAGTCCAATGATGAGCTGGTGGATATTGTCTACAAACCGGTAAGACTGTTTTTTGAACATTGTGATTATACCACTGACATCGACATCAACCCCAATTATCTCAAACCTGATGGGATGACTTATCGTCTGATGAAGGCAACCCACGAGTATGGCGCGGGTACGGCAACCTTTTATCAGACCAATAACGCAATGCTTGAAATGATAATGGAAAAGCTCGAGATGATGCGCGAAGACTGCGAGAAGCTGGCTGCCGGTGACGTCCACGAGCTGATGCGCTGCTGGGAAATCTTCCACCGTATCTGGACGGTGGAATCTCACCTGCGTCACATCCAGTTCCGAAAAGAGACTCGCTATCCGGGATTCTATTACCAGACCGACTATCCGGGTCAGGATGATGAAAACTGGTTCTGCTTTACCAACTCCAAGTATGACCCCAAAGCCGAAACCTGGGATATCTTCAAGAAAGACTATATCAAGATCATCCCTGATTAATTATGGACATGCGATAGCATAATAGAACATTCCTCCAGGTGTCTTAATGACGCCTGGAGGTTTTTATTAATTTGATATCGTTTTTTTTAAACCCCTGAACTTCAGAACTCCTGACACGCAGGAATTTGAGTGATATCAAAAGATTTTTCGTAGTATTAAACTTGGAGCAATGGAGTGCTGAAAATTCCATAGAAATTAAATAGTCATTAAGTGGAAATTCGATTGTAATGACGACCTGAATTCAGCGAAGCGAATTTCAAGCAAATAACTAATGACAAATGAAAAATGCCCACCACCCCATCACTCCATCTTGAAATTATCACTCAATAATCCAAACAATATTCGGAATTCTATGCAGTCTCGATTGAGGTCAGGATCTCTGAATTCATATTGCACGGAGGGATAGCATGACAGAAAACAAAGCAGGCCCTGCTAATGGAAGTATTCTGGTTGTTGGAGGAGGGATCAGCGGGCTGACCACAACCCTCGAAGCTGCCGAAGTGGGTTACGAGGTGTTTTTGGTCGAAAAAAATCCTTACCTGGGCGGAAGAGTGGCACAGCTAAATCAATATTTCCCCAAGCTATGCCCTCCAAGCTGTGGACTGGAAATTAATTTCAGGAGAATTAAGGATAACCCTAACATAAAGGTTTTTACACTGGCAGAAGTTGAGAAGGTCGATGGAACACCCGGCAACTATGATGTTACGATAAAGTTGAACCCAAGATATGTTAACGAAAACTGTACCTGCTGTGGTGACTGTGAGGCGGTCTGCGAAACCGAAATTTCGAGTGATTTTAATTTTGGAATGAATAAAATCAAGGGGGTTTATCTGCCCTTTGAAATGGCTTTTCCGGCCCGTTATGTGATTTCCCCTCAGATTATCGGTACCGAGGATGGCAAGCGGTGTAAGGAAGCCTGTAAATATGACGCCGTGGACCTTGACATGGAAGCCAAAACCATGAACCTGAAGGTGGGAGCCATTGTTTGGGCCACCGGCTGGGAGCCTTATGATGCCACCAAGATAGATAATCTCGGTTTCGGCCAATATCCGAACGTTATTACCAACATGATGATGGAAAGGCTTGCATCTCCCAACGGGCCCACCAAAGGAAAAATTACCCGGCCGTCGGATAACAAGGAACCCGAAACTATCGGCTTTGTTCAATGCGCCGGCTCAAGGGACGAAAATCATCTTCCTTATTGTTCTTATATTTGCTGCATGGCATCTCTGAAACAGGCCACCTACATCCGGGAACAGTACCCTGACGCCAAGATATATATCTTTTATATCGACGTAAGGGCGCCCGGCCAGCGCTATGAGAAGTTTTACCAGCAGATCAAAGAAGATGAAAATGTCTTTTTAATCAAAGGTAAGGTCGCTGAAGTGAACGAAGACCCGGGAACAGGCAATATCACCGTGGTTGCAGAAAATGCCGTAACCGGTGAAAAAATAAAGCAAACTGTCGAAATGGCTGTCCTTGCCACCGGGATGCAACCCACAACTGCAACCGTCAAACTGCCGGCTGATCTGAAATATAATGAAGACGGCTTTATTATCAATGATTTTGAAAAAGGCGGTATGTTTGCAGCAGGATGCGCCAATAAGCCGGCGGATGTGGTTTCGTCAAACCAGAATGCTACCGGTATGGCCCTTAAAGCGATTCAAACCCTGGTGAAGAGGTAGGAGGTTATCCATGGATAAAAAATATGGTGTATATATCTGCACAGGCTGCGGCATCGGGGATGCCCTTGAAATAGAAGAGCTGTGCGAAGTTCCTGAGGAAGAAGGCCTTCCTGTTAAAACTCACCCGTTTCTTTGTGGCAAGGAAGGGGTTGAACTTATCAAGAAGGACATTGAGGAAAACGGCATAAACACACTGGTTATAGCCGCCTGTTCCCGCCGGGTTAATTTTGATGTCTTTAAATTTGACGGATGTATTGTGGACAGGGTTAATTTGAGAGAACAGGTGGTCTGGTCTCATCCCAGATCAGAATTTCCGGCGCTTACCGAAGAACAAAAAGATGATGAAGAGCACTTTGATCGCTTGCAGATGCTGGCTGAAGATTATCTGAAAATGGGAATGGCCAAGGTAGAAAAAGTCGATCTGCCCGAGCCTTACAAGCTGGAAACCTTCAGTAAAAGAATTCTGGTTATTGGCGGCGGCATCACCGGTATCTCTGCCGCCCTTGATGCGGCCAAAACCGGTTATGAAGTTACAATCGTTGAAAAAGAATCATCTTTGGGCGGATTCGCAGCTAAAGTTCGTAAACAGTTGCCTATTCAAGATCCTTATGAGAATCTTATTCCACCGGTCATTGACGCCAAAATCAAAGAACTTGAGGCTTATGACAATATTTCCGTCAAGACAAATACGATTGTTGCCCGTATAGCCGGTGAGCCCGGGGATTTTACGGTAACATTAAAGAAACCGGGTGAAAAGATCGAGTTTGACGTTCCGTATCCTCTGCCCGAAGAGATGAAATTTGATGAAAACGGCAAAGAACTGGATGTTGAAGCACAACATAAACGTTACCTGGAGTACAATGAGGGCAAGCTCGACATATTGCAAATCGATCCGGATGGTGAAAAATTCGGTGCCGTGGTACTTGCTGCCGGATGGCGGCCGTATAAGCCTGAAGGAGATGAATTTGCCCATTTAGGATATGGCGAACTCCCGGATGTGGTTACCAACCACCAGTTTGAGGAGATGGCTGCCAAGGGTAAGATAACTACCTCAGACGGCAAAGAAGCCAAATCGGTTGTCTTTATCCAGAGTCCCGGTAGAGGCGAGGATGATGCCGACTTTAAATATTGCGGTTCGGTCACGAGCATGGTTGCTCTTAAGCAGGCCAAATACGTGTGCGAAGATTATGAAGACGGTAAAGCCTATATCTTTTATCAGCACATGCGGACCCCCGGGCTTTTGGAAAACTTTTATATAAGTCTTCAGGAGACCGAGGGGATCTTTTTGACCAAAGGGGAAGTTATCGGTGTCTCCAAAAACGGTGACGGCATGATCGTGGAAGCCGATAATACGTTGCTGGGTGAAAAGGTCAAGGTCAAGGCCGATATGGTGGTTTTGGCTACCGGCATGGTCCCGGCAACGGTGGATGATCCTGTTGTCAATTTGGCTTACCGTCAGGGACCGGCTTTCCGTGATATTGATCTTTTTGAAGGATATTGTGACTCAAATTTCATCTGCTTTCCTTATGAAACCCAAAGAACCGGTATTTATGCTGCCGGCGCCATTCGACGCAGCATGACCATGGAAGAGTCGATTGAAGATGCAACAGGAGCTACTCTTAAAGCGATTCAGTGTATCGAATCGACAAACAGAGGTGTTTCCGTTCATCCCAGGTCCGGTGACATGACCTTTCCTGATTTTTTCATGCAAAGATGCACCCAGTGCAAGCGGTGTACAGAGGAATGTCCGTTCGGCGCCCTGGATGACGATGAAACCGGTACGCCCAAGCCGAATACTGCCCGTTGCCGGCGCTGCGGCACCTGCATGGGAGCCTGCCCCGAACGTATTATCGGCTTTGCCGATTTCAATATCGACAGTGTCGGATCCATGGTCAAAGCCATCGGCGTACCTTCTGAAGATGATTATGACGAGCCCCCCTTCAGGATCGTCGGGTTTGTGTGTGAAAACGATGCCTATCCGGCGCTCGACATTGCCGGCTTGAACAGGCTCAGCTATTCGGCCGACGTCCGGTTTATTCCGATTCGTTGCCTGGGGTCCATGAACGTGATCTGGATTAAGGACGCACTTGCTCAGGGCATGGACGGGGCTTTTCTCCTGGGCTGCAAACATGGCGATGACTACCAGTGTCATTTTGTCAAAGGGAGTGAGCTTGCGGACGTCAGAATGAAGAAAATCGGCGAAGCCCTGGTGAGTCTGGCCCTGGAAGAAGAACGGGTGGCCCAATTCGAAGTTGCCATTGATGACTATGACAAGCTCCCCAAAATGATAAATGACTTTGTGGAAATGGTTGAAGAACTCGGACCCAACCC
>JAUVTO010000192.1 GCA_030601485.1 Desulfobacterales bacterium
CCTGAATCTGCCGCCGTGATCGGGACCGGGAGCTCTCGTGTCTTTTGCAGGGGGTCAACTGGCCCCTATCATCCAGGATGCGACGAAGCGCAAAGACCTGCTCGTCGCCCCCGTCATGCTGGGGATCACCCATACGTCCAATCTGGCCGTGGCCTTTATCTGCGGTATTATCATTGCCTATGCCTTAAAAAGCGGAAAAATTAGAGTGTAACGAATGGAAAAATGTTTACGATAAGTGAAACTTCAACGTTAAACCAGGCGTGTTGGAGAAGAACAATGTGTATAAAATCAACAGAAAAGCTTAATGAAATCCTGGAAAAATCTCAGCACCATGAAGATCTCAGAAAATTATTAGAAGAAATCACCCGTTGCAATACCTGTTATTACCTGGATAATTCAAAAGCAGGTATGAAGCAGTCCTGTTGCACTCTTTACCATAGGACAGAATTCAGGAATCGGCTATTTCATATTTTCGAAGACATGGAAATATAATCCGTCAGCTTTTTGGCCCAACTTGAAGCCAAAGCTGAATACTTTCACAGATAATGACAAGTGGATACATTTTATCCATCCGGCCCATTTGATACCATTATACCGGGTGTTAAATACCCACACCCCCTGTTGATAAAGCAGTCCATATTCTATCAATGCTGTAATAACAGCGATTCTCTGTCCTGGTACAAAAATTGCGTATATAATCTTCCGAAACAACACAGGCATATTAAGATCATAGAAATCCTGTTTACATTAAAACTGCGCCCCCCCCACACATATTAACAAGGAGGATATGATGGCTTTGGTTGAAATTGATAACATTTCTAAAAATTATCAGATGGGTGAGGTCCAGGTGCCGGCGCTTAAGCAAATAACCCTTTCTATCGATGAGGCGGCCTTCGTATCGTTCGTGGGTCCTTCCGGAAGCGGGAAAACCACTATCTTGAACCTTATCGGATGTCTGGATAAGCCTACGGAAGGAAAAATTGTCGTAGACGGAAAACAGGTGAACACTCTTGATCGCAAACAGAGCGCGGTTTTCAGGGGTTCCGTCCTTGGATATATCTTCCAGGCCTTTAATCTTTTTCCGGTGCTGACCGCCTATGAGAATGTGGAATACCCATTGGTGATGATTAAAAATGAGCTGGCCTTAAAACGCAAAGAACAGGTGTTGGAAGTCCTTGAAGCCGTGGGGATGATCGAGCAGAAAGATAAACGTCCCGATCAGCTTTCAGGGGGCCAGAAGCAGCGGGTCGCGGTGGCGCGAGCCCTGGTGACTCGGCCGAAACTGGTGCTGGCAGATGAACCCACGGCAAACCTTGACCGTAAAACCGCCATAAACGTTATCCGTCTTATGCACGATATGCGAGATAAATTCAATACGACCTTCATCTTCTCCACTCATGATGCGGGTATCATGGCAGAGGCTGAGGTCATTCACACCCTTGAAGATGGTAGAATTATTCAGTCTAAACAGTATCCATCGAGTGTTCAGGAGGGGGAAAAATGATTCGAATTTTTAAAATAGCCGTTCGAAATCTGATGCGCTACAAGAGGCGAACCCTGCTCACCTCTCTGCTGATTACCCTGGGAGTGCTGATGGTCATTCTTTTTTCAGCCCTGTCCGGATCATTCAAGGCGATGATGATCGGTCAAATTACCGATGCCAACCTTTCCCAGATACAGATTCATAAAAAAGGCTATGTCTCTTCCATGGACTCAATACCCTTGAACCTCAATCTGGATCGTAAAGGATATGCCAAAATCGAAGATGTTCTCAAACGTCACCCAGCCGTTGACGCCTGGGCGCCAAGGATAAAGCTCGGCGCCATGCTGAGTAACTATTCAGAGACGACTAACATCCGACTTAACGCCATCGATCCGGAAAAAGAGGTAAAGGTGTGTCCTGCCGTGGGGGACCGGATGACATTCGGGAAGAAGGGATCTCGGGAAAAACTCATCGGACCGGGTGAGATCATCATCCCGGACAAACTGGCCAAAGGAATGAAAATCCGGCTGGGAGATACCGTGGTCCTGGTTGCCACCAACAAGGACGGCTCGGTGAACGGCCTAAATTTCACCATGGCGGGTATCATCGAGGTTGTCGTTGGTCCCCAGGGAAAAGAAGGCTATATTCATATCGAAGACGCGCGCGTGCTGCTTCGCATGGAAAAACCGGAAATCACGGAGGTCGCCGTACGCCTGAAAGATTTCGACATGCTGGAGCCTGTTTATGCGGACCTCAAGTCAGCACTGGCCGATTTTAAAAACAAAAAAGGAAAGCCGGCCTTTGAAATTCATACCTGGGAAAAACTTTCACCCTTTTATAATATCGCCAGAATGATTGATCTGATGTCGGTTAGCATGAAGCTCATTATGGTTTCAATTGTACTCATCAGTATTTTAAACGTCATGATTATGTCTGTTTATGAGCGGGTCCGCGAGATCGGAACCATGTCTGCCATCGGAACGACACCCGGAAAAATCATGGCCCTCTTTCTGACCGAAGGATTCACCCTCGGGTTGATCAGCATCGCAGCCGGAAATATTATCGGTCTTTCCGGGATTTTGCTTTTAAATATCTATAAAATCCGGTTTTCTTTCGGCAAAATGGACAACTTGCTTTTGGCGCCCTCCGTCAGTTTAAGCGAATTGTTCTGGTTGTCGGTTGTTGTATTGATTGTTTCGGTTTTAGCCAGCCTGCAGCCGGCTTATAAGGCTTCAAGGATGGAACCGGTTGATGCCTTGGGGCACGTGTAATAATTGATGATTTTCGATTGTTGATTTAAGGTATGCTGTTAATTCTATAATAATAAATACAGAGCGAAGCTATTCCGGCAAACACCAATAACCGATCACCAATATTGATCGAGGTTAGAATCACGTCCTAAAAAAGGGAGAAGGAAAATGATAAAGCCGCTATCGATGATTGTTTTGTGCCTGTGCCTTGCCGCACCGGCTTATTCGGATGACGGGAACGCAATCCTTCAAAAAGTGGATCGCAATTTGAACCCCGAGGCCTTTGAGATGTATCGCAAGCTGATCAATGTTGAACCGGACGGGTCCAAAAAAGAGTTCATCATGTACTCGGTCAAAAAGGGCCGTGACCAGGTTGCATCCGTTTTTTTATCCCCTGCCAGTGAGAAAGGCCGGGCAACTTTGCGGGTGGTGGAAAACATGTGGCTTTACATTCCGAATGTCGGCAAACCGATCCGCATCACCAGCCTCCAGTCAGTGACCGGAGGAATATTCAACAACGCTGATATCATGCGGCTTGACTACAGTGCTGAATACAATTGCGACAAAGTGGAGAAACGCGAAGGCTTATTGTTGCTTCATTTGAAGGCTAAGACCAGGGCCGTTGCCTATGACAGTCTGATAATGTGGGTGGACGATCAAAAGCTTCTTCCTTCTAAAATCGAGTGTTTTGCTTCGTCCGGAATGCTGATCAAGACCCTCTATTTTAAAAAGATCAAGGATTTTGGAGACGGCCTTGTGCGTCCCGCCGTGATTGAGACGGACAGCCCGCTGTATAAGGGATATAAATCGGTCATGATTTTTGCTAAGATGAAAAAAAGAGACCTTCCCGATGAAGTCTTTACCCTTAACTTTCTTTCCAGAGTCGAAAGCCTGCGATGAGAAAGACACTGTTCACCCTTAGCGTATATGTGGTGGGCTTGTTTTTGACTTTTCTACCGCCGGTTTTCTGCCAGGACGAATATCAGTTTGACCTGTCGGAAATTGAAAAGGAGATCGAAAAAAAACCTTACTACCTCGGTGGTTTTCTTGAATTCAGGCCGGTTGTTTTCGGCCTGGATCGTAACGCTGCTTTCTATAAGCTTAAATTCTTTGATCAGGACGAGGGGGCAACC
>JAUVTO010000029.1 GCA_030601485.1 Desulfobacterales bacterium
ACCGCGAACAAACATGGCGTTAACATCCGGCTTTGCCGCTCTGGGCCCATACACTCGGATGACATCCTCACCCTTTATCTTCGGGGCTAATTCCGGGTCTGCAATGATAACCACACCGGTTTGTTCAATGGTTTCTTCCGGAGCCTGTACATGGTTTATTGCATGGATTGCACCGCATGCATCAACGCACTGAAGACATTCGCTGCAGACTCCGCATTGAAGACAACGGGCTGCTTCAAAAAGGACCTGTTGTTCACCCAGGCCCATGGCGACCTCCTTGAAACTGTCCTTGCGAACCGCAGCTTGCCTTTCCGGCATAATTGTTCGTGCCTGCAACGGTATGTCCGCCGGAATTTCCGGAAAATCTTTGTCTTCCGGTCTTAAGGGCTGAGGATAAAAGGCCTGCTCTTTACAAATATCGCTATGAACGGTGCGGGCAACCCTCCTGCCTGCGGCCATGGCATCAACAACGGATGAGGGTCCTGAAACCGCATCTCCCACAGCATAGACATTCGACAAATTCGTACGCAAATATTCATCAACCTCAATCAAGCCTTGTTCCGAAACAGTAAAGCTGAACGAATTGTTATGACCCTGCAGTGCACCCCTTTGACCGATGGCAACAAAAGCCCGGTCAAACTCGAGTTCAAAGGGCGGACTATTGGGGACAATGACCGGCCAGGGAATACCCTGGGCGTCGGGTTCTCCGGGTTTGGTGGGCATGCAACGCAGCCGATTGAGCTTACCGTTTTGACCTAAGAACGTAATGGTTTGGGTGCAGTCCCGAATGAAAATTCCTTCTTCCCTGGCAGCCCGGATTTCTTCGCTATTGGCCGGGATAAGATCTTCAGGGAACCACGATAGAATTGTGACATGGGCGCCCAGACGCAACAGTGTCCGGGCCAGGTCAAATGCGGCGTTGCCGTCCCCAATCACCGCTACTTTTTCGTTTAGTGCTTTTATTTCGCCGCGATAGAGACGTCCCAAAAAAGAGAGGCAACCTTCAACCCCTTCCAGCATTTCCCCGGGAACCCCTAATTTTATGTCAGCCCACGTCCCAATGGAGATAATGACAGCGTCAAAGTCTTTTTTGAGCCGCTCCATATCATGGGCCAGATCAACGGCATGGCTGGTAATAAATTGTACGCCCAGTTTTTTAATATATTCAAGATCATTATCGATGATATCCCTGGGCAGGCGATGACACCCAATTCCGTAACGGAGCAACCCTCCGGCTTCTTTCTCTTTTTCGAAAACCGTTACCTCATAGCCGAATCGGGCCAGGTCCGCAGCGGCGGCAATCCCGGCCGGGCCCGAGCCTATAATGACGATTTTTTCTGGCCTGTTTTGAACATTAGATGATTTTATGTCTTTGGGATCGGAACGCTCATTGTCTGCCACAAATCGCTTAATATCCATGATGGCGACGGGTTCATCAAGTTCACCCCTTCTGCAAAAATTCTCACAGGGGTGGGTACAAATGCGTCCGCAGATGCAGGGCAGAACATTATTTTCCCTTATAAGGTCAAGCGCTTCGGCAAACCTGCCGGCTTTTACAAGGGCGATATAACCCTGGGCGTTTACCCCCAGCGGACAGTTTGCCTGGCAGAGTGGCCGGCGCCGCTTATCTATAACCGGTCGACCGGGAAGGCTTCGCTGACTGTTAATTTGGATAGCTTTTTCTCCTCCGGGAAGCACAACCGGGCATATTTCAGCACAACGACCGCAAAGCGTGCATTTGTCTTGATCTACGAAGGTTTGAAGGATGTTTAGGTGAACACGGAATCCTTGGCGATTATGCTTAATCGAGGAGACTTTTGCGGGAAAAATGCATCGAATGGCAGGGTTTCTCAAAATTCTGATAAGCCCGGGTCGATGGGCGTGGTTTAAAGGAATGCCTGATTTTAGAACCCACTCATCCCGGGAAAGTTTTTTATCCAGATCGTAATCAGAATCAACAAGGGTGAGGGGAATGCCCAGTTCTCCAAGTTTGTTGGTTGCGGCTATGCCGGCCGGTGTCGCACCGATAACCGTGACCCGGTGAAGCCGTTCTTTGGGACGTTTCATGAAATTGCTCCTGCTTGACCCGCGGCCTTTTTCTGTCGTCCCTTGAGTGTGGCCAGACCATAGTCATGACCTTTTTTAAAGGCCTTGGTGTTAAGTTTTTCAGTGCCCTTTGGAACTGATTCTGTGACGGCTTTTTGGGCTGCATCCATGGAAATAATCTCTGTGACGGCTGTTAAAAAACCGAGCATAATGATATTGGCGATCATTGTTCGTCCAAGCTTTTCGGCCATGCCGGTGGCAGGGATAGAAAAAAAGTCACATTTTAATCCACGGGCAGGGTGAACCAGATCTTGATCAATGATTAACGTTCCGTTTTCCTTGATCTGCTTGATCTGCTTATCATAGCCTGATTGAGACATGCAGACCAAAATATCCGGATGACTGACATAAGGATAATGGATTATTTCATCGGAAATAACAACCTGAGCATTACACGATCCGCCCCGAGACTCGGGCCCGTATGACTGGACAAGCGTACTTTCCATATGTTCACCAATGGCAGCCGCTTTTCCCAGGATAATACCCGCAAGGATAATGCCCTGGCCACCAAATCCTGTGATTATAATTTCCTTTTTTCTCTGCGTATGATTTTGAGAGTCGGTCATGAGTTCAATTCCGGAACGTTTTCCTGAAGACGGCTCGGCCGGTAGATCTTGTCATAATGTTCAATAAACGTTGGTCGATCCAGATCGATGAATTTTCCCAAAATGATGCCCTTTTCAAAGTCTATATCCAGTGTAGAAGGATCTGCATGATTTTTGATAATCGCTTTTTCCTGGTATAACTTTAGCATGTCAAGGGGCTTTTGTTTATTGCGTCGACCGTAATTTACCGGGCACGGAGAAAGTGCTTCAATAAAGGAAAACCCTTTTTTACAAAGCGCTTCTGTTATGGAATCCGTAAGATCCCTGATGTGCAGCATGGTCCATCGGGCCACATATGTGGCGCCGCATGCATAGGCCATTAGCGGCAGATTAAAAGGGAGTTCAGGATTTCCGGCCGGTGTTGTTGTCGATTTCGCCATGTAAGGTGTGGTGGCGGCTACCTGGCCTCCGGTCATGCCATAATTTAAATTATTTACACAGATAACCGTCATATCCATATTCCGCCGGGCTGCATGGATAAAATGGTTTCCGCCGATGGCGAAGAGATCGCCGTCACCGCTGAACACCACGAGATTAAGTTCAGGGTTGGCAAGTTTTAATCCTGTGGCAAAGGGTATGGCCCTGCCGTGGGTTGTATGAAAGGAATCCAGCTTAACATAACCGGCGGCACGTCCCGAACAGCCAATCCCCGAGACCATCACAGTTTTTTGAAGGTTGATACCGCTTGCTTTCAGAGCAGCCAGACATGCAGAAAACACCGTTCCGATCCCGCACCCCGGACACCAGATATGGGGAATGCGATCCGTTCGGATAAGATCATCCAGGGGATGTTGGGGTTGTTTTTTGGATGTCATCGGGATTTCTTGCATGGTTTAAAAAGCCTCCTTCAACATTTTAACAACCCTGTCCGGATGAATAATGGTCCCGCCGGGATGACCGACTAAAAATATAGGAACCTTGCCCCCTACACATCGTTCAACCTCCCGATGGATCTGACCCAGATTAATTTCTACCGTCACGAATCCTTTGACTCTATCTGCTAACTTGCGAATCTGATCTTCGGGAAAAGGCCAGATCGTCACCAGACGCAAAAGTCCGGCCTTGATCCCCATCTTTCTGGCTTCAATTACAGCGGCCATGCTGGTTCGAGCCGAAATTCCATAAGAAACAACGGCAATTTCAGCATCTTCAAGGAGGTAACTATCTGTCCGAATGATGTCATCTAAATTTCTTTGGATTTTTTCGGTAATTCGGGACATCATCTCCGTCTGGGTTTCTACGTCCATTACAGGGTACCCCTTTTCATCGTGGGTAAGACCGGTAATGTGCAGGTTATAGCCTTCTCCTGCCGCCGGCATGGGTGCGACACCGTTAGGCCCAGGTGCAAAGGGTTTGAAGCGGTCCTTTCTCCCTTTGGGTTTGGGACGCGATACGGTCTTAATTAATTTTGCCTCGGGTATAATGACTTTTTCACTCATATGCCCGATGATTTCGTCGGTCATGATGAGAACCGGCAATCGGTATTTTTCACTCAGATTAAACGCTGTTATCGTTAAATAAAATATTTCCTGGGGCGAGGACGGCGCTATCGCAATAATTTCATAGTGCCCGTGTGACCCCCACCGGGCCTGCATCATGTCGCCTTGAGCGCCATGTGTAGGAAGCCCTGTGGAGGGACCGCCTCGCTGAACATTTACCACAACACAGGGAGTTTCTGTACAGATCCCCAAACCGATATTTTCCATCATAAGACTGAAACCCGGACCGGAGGTGGCGGTCATGCTTTTCACACCGCCCCATGATGCACCAAGTACTGAGGCCATGGCGCCGATTTCGTCTTCCATCTGGATAAAACATCCGTCAACATGAGGAATCCGGATAGCCATCCGTTCGGCGATCTCAGTGGCTGGTGTTATGGGGTATCCCCCAAAAAAACGGCATCCTGCTGCCAGTGCGCCTTCGGCACAGGCAACGTCGCCGGTCATAAAATATTCACCGGTAAGGACCGCTGGTTTCATGGGTTTCTTGTATAACCTTTATAATCTGTGTGTTTCTGTGGTTTCATATAATTAAAATGATGATTGCCAGTTTATATCGCATGGTTGGTTTCGGCTTGGCCGGGTTTGGTTGTTTGTGGGCATTCTACTGAAAATATAGCAAACTCCGGGCAGATGATTTCGCAGTAGTGACAGTTTACACATTCATCGGGCTTTATAACCACCGGGGGATGATATCCTTTTTGGTTGAATTTTGTAGAAAATTCCAGAGCCTGCTTGGGGCAGTACTCGATACAGTATCCACATCCTTTACATCGATCCTCCAGGATGTGCACGATGCCCAGAGAGACTTGTATTGTGTCCGCGTCAAGCGGAACCCTCCAGAATTCCATAGGCCTTTCTCCAATTATTTAGGCGGTTCTATAAATTTAAATAAAAACAGTGTCAAATAATACAATTGTTAGATTGTGTCAAATAATAAATTTTGAAAACATAACGACTTTAGAAGATGCCGACTGATTTTTCCCGGGGGGTGTCTATAATTTTATGTTTTGCCTATATGAAAAGTTTCAAGGAGAAAGAGTGTTGCTCTTGAAAATTTATTGCCAAAGTGCGGCAATGGGTTTGCTAAAACAACGGGCCAAATTCTTGATGGCGTCGTAAAAAGTCCAACTTCTGCGTTGTGCTGCATTTCGCAATCATTCAACGTACGAAAAGTACGCCTCATGATTACAAAATTTGCACGCCTTGAATTTGGACTTTTTACGAGACCGTCTAAATCGGACTTTTTACGAAAACATCAAGTATTAAGAGATAGAATGACGGCGAGACCCCCTTTTGACATTATTAATATTCCAGGTTATAAGTATATCTGTATCCGTTCACAGGTTCAGGGTTCAACGTTCAGGGTTAAGGACAAAGAAGGCGTTGAAGATCCGAAGTCCTCGTTACAAATGTTCATTTTCCCAAGTAATTGGCAATTTGGCTTCAAATTTTAGATTAGGCCTGACGAAACTGACGCTTTTCTCGTAAATACGCATCCCAAATTCAGTCCGGGGACGAGAATGGAACCTTGAACCCCTGAACTTTTGAACCGTGAACGGTTACTCATATCTTAACCAGATTAACAGTTCAGAAATTTTTCAAAACATAATAACATAACGATCAATTTAAGTTTTTCTCGAGGATGATATGCAATGAAAGCCTTTACATATGACGACATTCTCCTGGTGCCGTCCTACAATCACTGGGAATCCCGAAAAGTAGTAGACATTTCCATGAAGTGCAAAAAGAACAAATTATCTCTTGAACTACCGTTGATGACCGCCAACATGGACACAATCACTGAGACGGATATGGCCAATTATATTGGAGCAAAGGGTGGCATAGGGGTTTTGCATCGTTATATGACGATAGAAAATAATGTGCGTATGTTTAAGGATTGCAGGTATCCGGTGTTTGTGTCGGTGGGCTGCGGGGCTCAAGACCTGAAACGGGCCGAAGCTTTGCGAGACGCCGGTGCGGGTTTATTTTGTATCGATGTCGCACATGCCCATGCTAAATATGTGGGACGAACCCTCAAAAATATTCGCATGATGCTTGGTGATGAAGCCTGCATCATGGCCGGTAATGTGGCGACTTACGCCGGTGCCGATCACCTTGCTTCCTGCGGAGCCGATATCGTAAAAGTCGGTATCGGCGGAGGTTCCGTTTGCACGACAAGGATTAAGACCGGTTTCGGCGTACCCAATCTTACGGCAATAAAAAATTGTTCCCGGGTGGATCGATCAATAGTAGCCGATGGCGGAATCCGGTATCCGGGAGACATCGTCAAAGCGCTGGCTTTCGGAGCAGATTTCGTCATGCTGGGGAGAATGCTGGCCGGAACCCGGCCGACCCCCGGCCCCGTGATTCGTAAAAAAGACGAAAATGGAAAACAAGTAACGGTGAAAACATATCGGGGAATGGCCAGCAGCGAAGTTCAAGAAGAATACTATGGCGCCATTACCGAATGGAAAACCTCGGAAGGCGTTTCAGTTGAAGTCCCCTACCGGGAAGACGAAGATAAGATTATCACTGACATCATCGGCGGATTGCGCTCAGGGCTGACTTACGGCGGCGCTGCCACTATTGCTGAGTTGCAGAGGAAATTGGATTACATCGAGATTACAACATCGGGCAGAACGGAAAGTTTCACGCATGGACTTCTGTAACAAAATTATGATGGGTCCTTTCATATCATCATCTACTGTTGTCGCAAGCTGATAATTTAATTGTATAGGAATTTCCTTTATTGGACACAGACCCGCCCGCTACTGTGAGCTCGCCCGCCAGCCAAGCAAGGCGAGGCGGCCTGGGGCACGAGCGGGCAGGTGAACACAGATTGTCAAGATTCTTAAATTAAGAAATAATAATATTATCTGAGCGTATCTGCGAAAATCTGCTTGCCCCGTAGCTCCGGCAGATGGTACTGGGGCGTCCTATTTAACTTGACGTCGCAGATCCCATTTCCCCATGAAATATCCGGGCTATGTGGAAATCCTTATCTCAGATGTTCTTCCGTGTACAAGGAGAGCTCGATCATACGCTCAAGGAGTTCGTCTGTGGGCATCCCTGGGAAATTGTGACGAACCAGTTCTTTGCAGAACAGGCGGCAAATATAGCGAAGCTTGCGGCGCTTCTGCTTGCCGGCATATACGAAGTCCCTGTGTCCGTTGTTGATTACGATGACGTTCTTGTCCGCATCGAATTTTGAACGCCACATCTCTCCCGGAGCCCGACGATACGTATACCCCGGCATCCCTTTGCGCGCTCCTCCGGTCCCGGCCGATTGGTCCATGAGTGAATCGGTGATGGTTATCAAGGCCTCATCCCTGCATTCCGTATCCCCCTGGCGCACGATCACCCTCAATGTGGTCAGGCACGGCTCTGAAGGCGCAATAAAAACCACTGATTCATCATCGCCGCCCTGGAGTTGACCCTCTCCATCCGTTATTTCCCAGCGATATACAAGATTCTCCAAAACGGTCCGCCGTGAGCGATCCCGGCAAACCGCACGATATTTCTTGCGATTGTCAACCGGGACCACGCTCGACTTGGGCGAAATCAGCACACTGAACAGCGGTCCGGCAAACTCAAAGAACTGCATCTGCCTTCTTTCATTGCCGTTAAGTTCCGGGGAAGCTTCGTGCGCCTCACCTACCCGGCCATGCTCCTCACGGGCAGCCCCGATCATCGATCCCGCAGAAAAAAGAGACGCCTTCTTTTTTTTACCTTTTCCGCCATGAATATCGAACCAGTCATATTCTTCCTGCGGAAGACGCAGAAACGCCTCCCTGAGAGCGCGTTGCACCTTGCGCAGGATCTGACGACTGGACCGTTCCTCTTCCGCCTTGCGCTGCTCTTCAATCACCTGCCGCAGATGCTTTTCAACCGGCTCCATGGCCTGACAAAAAGCGTCAAACCGTTCATCACGAATGATTCCCTGACGAGTTCCCGGCGTAAGATTCAGGAACGAAGCATCAAGAATACCCTGAAGGTACCCCGCGGTCCACGGCTCTTTCTGAAAATGATCGAGTTCGACAATGGACGGCAAAACTCGCGTACCGCGTCGATACAATCCCACCTGGTTGGTGGAAGCGGGATCGCTGAGGTACAGTTCCAGGTAGATATCACCCGGCTCGGTCTCGGCAGGTCTAAGGTCATGGAGCAGGCGCCCGGTAAACTGTCGCGGAACCACAAGATGCTCTGTCCGGCTTGTCCGATCCACAACCTCTATTTTTACCCCCGACTCCTTGATCCGATCCCTGAGTTCTGACGCGAGGTAGCGCTGGATCTTTTCACCGGTCAAGAGTCGCAGCCCCGGCAACAGGGGATAGACCATCAGGTTTGTTCCCTCGAAGGGGATCAATACACGTTTCTTGAGAACCGAGAATTCCGGTGCGTTCTTGGCCATGGTCATCTCGTATGTGCTTCCATCGGCCCCGCAACAGGTAATACTGAGGTTCTGGCCGACAGTCCAGAAACTGAGGAGACCGATGCCGAATTCGCCCTGAATTCCCTCTGCACCCTTGGCTTTTAACCGTTGCTTGACGGAATCACAAATGTGCGTTGCCACGTGTCGAAAATCGGGCAACCCTTTTTCATCTCTGAGTATCCCTTCACCATTATCGCTGACCTTGAGATAGAATTCTCCCTTCTTCTTTCCTCTCGTGATAACGATGTGCCTGGCCCGTGCATCAATGCTGTTTTCCACAAACTCGGCCACTGCTTTCAGCGGATTGGTTTGGGAACTGGCTATGATGCTGATCGCATTCCAGTGATCCGCTATGCGCAATTTTCCGGCACTTGTGCCTTTTTTTCTTTTCTTTAGAGTGGATCTGGCCATTACTGATCTCCCGGTTCTTAACAATCCTTATTATATTTTATTTGTCAAGTAAATTCAAGAAAAACAGCACAATGTGTAAAATCAAATCTTGACAAAAACCGTTGGAACCGGGAGTATGGGGGTGTATGTTTAATTTCTAACAGAGATTTCGGTATTAAAATTCCACGGCACGTGTGCCGAAAACTCAGATTTTATATGAAGGAAGGGATATTATGGCGAAAAAGACGATCGGCTCTGTTGGGCCCGATGGCAGGACCTGTATGTGCGCCTATACGATATCAACCGTTGAAAGTGAAAAGTTTATTGGCGCCATCATCAAGGGCATGACCGGTATGGGACCGATACTGGATGCTGTTAGGGGAAAGAAAGAATGGACCGTGAAAATTTTTCCCGTCCAAGGGAACTCAGTTGCTGATTATAAATCCGCCATCATAACGGCCTTTAAAAACGGAGAAATTGACTGTGTTGTGATTATGCCTGAAGATCTGATTTATGAAGGCATCGTAAATGAACTTATTGAGGCGGGTTATGGGGATCAAGTCATTGGCCTGACAAAGGAAGCGTCTTTCATCGAAGGGGATAAGGTTAAGGCAAAGATTTGGATGAGGAGAGCCGGTGTGCCGGTTGCACCGTTCAAAGTGGCGGATGCAAAAAACCTGCTGCAAATAAAAAGCATTGTTACTCGGTTCATGCGCAACCACGGCGGCGCAGTTTTCAAGTATCCTTACAGTGCGGGCGGCAAAGGTTCCCGACCGGTTTTTCGGGTTGAAGACATTCTTGACGTATGGAATATACTGATGAAAGATTATAGCGAAAACTACAAGATACTGCACGGAGACAATAAATGGCCGCTTTTGATTGAAGCCTGGAAATCCGAAATTGAGATCAGTTTCACCGCCTTAATTGACGGAACGGGCAACTTTTGCATTCTCCCAACGGCCATGGATTATCCCCTTCGCTTTGAAGGCCCCCCCAGCCAGACCAACCCGGTTACCGGGGGTATGGCTGCAATCGGTATGCACCCCGCTGAAACGCCTGAGCTTATAGAATTGGTCGGCAATAAAGTGATCCGGCCTTTTGTAGATCAGATGAAAAAGGGAGGAATTCTCCGGCCCTGTATTCTCTATCCGGGCTGTCGCGTATCCATGGATCCGGTTACCGGAAAACCCGTGGGTATTCTTGTTTACGAAATGAATATTCGGGCCGGTGAACCTGAGATGCAGGTTGTTGCCCGGCGACTTAAGAATCTGGGGGACCTGCTTGTTGCCGCACTTGATGGCCGGCTTGATGCGGTTTCTCCGGATGTGCGCAGGGATCAAATATCTATCTGTCTTGCGCTGGTTACGGGCCCGGGTGGTGCCCAGGGGCAGAGAGGATATCCTGATTCTTATACCAAGTATGAATCGGTTCTCATCAATTTCAAGAGCCTCGCAAAACGGGGCATCCTTATTGTTCCATCAAATATCAGCTGGAATCAAGAAAAACAACAACTCATATCCGACGGCTCTCGGGTATGCTACCTTAGCAAAAATGCAACGGTCAAACCCGGAGAGAAGAGAGGTGACGTGGGAAAGAAACTCAGGAATACGCTCTTGCAGGCATTTGACCAGGGCTTGGTCAGAGTGGTTCCTCGGGAGGCACATGAAACTTTTGAGGCGGCGGAGATACTGTTTGAACAAGGCAATATTACCGAGGCCGAATTTAAGAAAGCCCGGATGGCTTTTGAGAAGTCGAATCGTCTGGATCTTCGCCGCGACCCCGGCCGGATTTATGAAGAATGGGACGAACTTTACCCTGAATGGCAAATCACCGTATAAACTATTACCTGGATTCAGGTATTAAAAGGCTCTGAAGGAATCACTTTTGAACATCATCAACCTGAATGAGGAGAAATCTCATGAAAGTGTTGGTCAGCGATAACCTGGGACAAGCCGGTATCAAGATGCTGCAGGAAGAAGACGGAATTGATGTTGATGTCAAGACCGGACTGTCTCACCAGGAACTCAAACGCATTATCGGAGAATATGACGCCCTTATTATTCGGAGTGCAACACAGGTGTCAAAGGATCTTTTAGACGCCGCAATGCGACTTAAAGTTGTAGGTCGTGCCGGGATTGGTCTCGATAATGTGGATATCCCGGCGGCGACCAAGCGCGGGATCATTGTAATGAATACTCCCGGCGGTAATGTTATTACCACCGCCGAGCATTCCATCGGCATGTTACTGGCGCTTTCGCGCAATGTGCCCGAAGGAACCGCGTCATTGAAGGCCGGTCGCTGGGACAAGAAGAAACTTCAGGGAAGAGAAATATTCAATAAAATCCTCGGAGTGATCGGATATGGAAAAATCGGGTCTATTGTCGCCGATCGCGCGCGGGGTCTGAAAATGCAGGTAATTGTTTACGATCCTTATGTAACGTCCGGGCAGATGGAAAAGGCCGGATTTGAAAATGTTTCCCTTGAAGATCTATACCGCAGATCCGATTACATCACGGTGCATGTGCCCAAGTTTAAGGAAACCATCGGGTTGCTGAACAAGGCGGCCTTTGAGCAGATGAAAGACGGGGTCATGATCTTAAACTGCGCCAGGGGCGGGATTGTTGATGAGGATGACCTTTATGACGCCTTGAAGTCAGGGAAAGTTGCCGGTGCGGCATTGGATGTTTTTGAGAATGAACCTCCCGGCATATGTCCGTTGATCGAGCATGAGCGTCTGATTTGTACGCCCCATCTCGGTGCGTCCACCCAGGAGGCCCAGACCAAAGTGGCCGTTGATGTGGCCGCACAGATTATTGATTATCTCAAGCACGACACGATTCTAAACGCCGTTAATGTTCCGTCGGTAACCGGTGATCTTCTTAAAAAATTGAAGCCCTTGTTGACCCTTGCCAATCATATGGGCAGTCTCCATGCCCAGCTTGTTCGGGGGCCCATTGAAGAAGTCTCTATTGAATATGCCGGTGATTTTAAGGGCCTTGACCGGTCACCGGTTTCTATAGCCGTGTTAAGAGGCTTGCTGGCCCCTGTGGTTAAGGATGACGTCAATTTTGTCAATGCCCAGATTCTGGCAAAGGAAAGAGGGATAACAGTCACAGAGATAACCAGTGATGCGTCTGAAGAGTATATTAACCTGATTACCGTCCGTGTTGCCACGCCTAAAGTTACGAATGTGGTATCCGGAACCATATTCGGCAAGAATAAAATGCGGATCGTAAAGATCAACAATTTTCGGATTGAGCTTATCCCTGAAGGTCATCTGGCGCTGATATACACCCTTGACAAGCCGGGGGCCATTGGGAGTTTCTCATCACTTCTCGGCGGTAAAAAAATTATCATCAGGCAGATGCATTTGGGGCAGGAAGAAACCGGAAAAATGAACGTCATTTTCCTTGAGACCAATGTCCGCATTTCCGACCATGTTGTTGAACAGCTGCTTGACCTGCCACTGATTATATCGGTGACCCGACTTGAATTTGAAAGTTAAGGCTTACTCAAAACTAACTTCACATTTTGGATGCCTTATCTTAAAATTAGATAATTAATGTGAGACCTTTGAAAAATGTTCATTTTTGTTCAAGTTCAAGGAAGGTGAAAATTTTAACCACAGGAATACATTGAGTATTTTGAGGATAAAGCTAAAGCTTCACTTCGTGCAAAATGTTGAGGCTGACGTAGAAATTGGGCAAAAAGGGGCGTTTTGCAAAGGTCTCACTGTTTGATCAAAGACTTGTCTATGTACCAATATTTTGGTAATAAAAAAGAGGCGACAAATTAATTCAACATGACCCAAGAACTTATCCCTATTTAAAGCTGATGGCTTCGTAAAAAGTCCAACTTCTGCGTTGCGCTGCATTCCTCGTCACTGCGATGTACTATATGTACGTCTCATTCCTCGGAATTTGCGCGCCTTGAATTTGGAGCTTTTTACTTTGCCATCAAAATCTGACTTTTTAC
>JAUVTO010000077.1 GCA_030601485.1 Desulfobacterales bacterium
CTCCGGCTATTTATTTTAGATAAAATTGACAGAATACCTTAACTTTAGGCACTTTAGGTCACTTTAGGCACTTCACACTCAATAAATTTAGATATTTTTTTGCCATAAAATGCAAAAAATTCACAAATAAGGTACTAAGGTAAGGGGTTACATTTTTTAATCATCAAGAAACGGCGGCAGCGATTCACCGTCAACAAGATCCTCATAAATCTCGCGATCCCGGACAACATGAAACCGGTCATCTCTTACCATTACTTCGGCCGCCCTTGGCCGGGAACAGTAATTGGATGACATGGTAAAGCCATACGCACCGGCACTCATCACCGCAAAAAGATCGCCTTTCTTAACATCGGGAATCTTGCGATCTACTGCCAGAAAATCTCCGGTCTCGCAAATCGGGCCCACAACGTCTGCGGTTATCGGCTTATCTTCTGTTCTTACCACCGGTTCTATGGCATGAAACGCGTCGTACAGTGTGGGTCGCAGCAGATCATTCATACCGGCATCAGCAATAACAAACTCCTTGACTTTTCCCGACTTTCTGAAAAGAACCCTGCTCACCAGTATTCCGGCATTTCCGACAATAACTCTTCCGGGTTCCAGAATAAGGTGAAGATGCGATCCTTTAAGAGAATCAACAATGGCCCTGGCATATTCGCGGGGATGGGGCGGGGATTCATCATTATAGGTTATTCCAAGACCGCCACCCATATCCATGTATTTGATTTGGATTCCAATTTGCCTGAGTTCATTTATCAGGTTTTTTAAGCTTTCCAGAGCGTCTATAAAAGGTTTTGATTCTGTAATCTGTGATCCGATATGGCAATCGATACCCACGATATTGATGTTCTTAAGCCGGCTTGCGACCTTGTACCCGTCAATGGCCGTCTCCATATCAATGCCGAATTTGTTTTTTTTCAGACCGGTTGAGATATACGGATGCGTTTTGGGATCAATGTCAGGATTTACCCGAATGGCCACAGGCGCTTCTGTTCTTAAAAAACCCGCCCTTTTGTCTATAAGTTCAAGTTCTTCAAGCGACTCTACATTGAACATTAAAATGCCTGCTTCAAGTGCATAGTCGATTTCGTGGATGCGCTTTCCCACTCCGGAATAGACTATTTTATCCGGAGAGAAACCGGCTTTTAATCCGCGATACAGTTCTCCGCCGGATACAATATCGAGCCCGCTGCCAAGGCTTTTAAACAGTTTTAAAACAGCAAGGTTGGTATTGGACTTTGCAGAAAAACAGACAAGCCTTTCCAAACCCTCAAAGGCCTCGTTAAAAATAAGAAAATGGCGCTTTAACGTGGCGTGGCTGTATAAATAAAAAGGGGTGCCCACCTTTTCGGCAATCATGCGGATCGGAACATCTTCACAATACAATTCATTATTCCGGTAAAAAAAATGATGCATTACATCACCTTAACCCAATAGGATTGAAGATTGAATGTGGTTTTTCATGATCAGGCGGCCTGGGGGGTCCCTTCTTGCCACATGCCGAAAAATTAAAAACAATCAAAATAACAATAGAACATATCCATACACCGTATTTTTTAGAAATTTTTTTTTCCATCAACAGATTAATCCCCTATGTTTACGGCAAGGCCCTTTTCAGCCTTGTTTATGGCAGCCCTTACGTTTTTTAACGCCGTCCCGCCGAAAGATTTTCGCCGGTTTATCATCTGTTCAATGGTTAAAATATCAAAGATGTCCTTTTTGATATGGGAAGAAAAGGATTTCAACTCTTTTAGAGTAAGCTCATCGAGCTCCTTTTTTTTGCTCGACGCATAGGCAACCGCCTTCCCCACACAGTCATGGGCCTGCCGGAATGCCATGCCTTTTGTTACAAGATAATCCGCCATATCGGTTGCATTTAAAAATCCCGTGGATGTGGCATGCCGCATGGCTTGTTTGTTTATCTTCAGTTTGGGAAGCATTTTTATGTAAATTTCTAAACATTCCGCCAAGATATCCAGCGTGCTGAACAGTGCGGTTTTATCCTCCTGCATGTCCCGGTTATAAGACAACGGCAATGATTTCATAACCGTTAACAGAGAAATTAAATCACCGAAAACACGGCCGGTTTTTCCTCGTACAAGTTCAGGTACATCAGGATTCTTTTTTTGAGGCATAATACTGCTGCCGGTGGCAAAGGAATCCGGAAGCTCGACGAAACCGAATTCCGATGAAGACCAGAGAATTAATTCTTCTGACATACGGCTCAGATGAACCATGCAAATACTTGCCGCTGACAGAAATTCGATGATGAAATCCCTGTCCGAGACGGCATCCATGCTGTTTGCCGATATTTCCGGAAAGCCAAGAATCTCGGCCACATACTCCCTGTCAATCGGATATGTTGTTCCGGCAAGGGCGGCACTGCCCAGCGGCATCACGTTTATGCGTTTCAAACAGTCACTGAACCTGTGGGCATCTCTTAAAAACATCTCATAATACGCCATGAGATGGTGGGACAAAAGAACGGGCTGAGCTCTCTGCAAATGAGTGTATCCCGGCAAAACAACATCAATATGAATTTTAGCAAGATCCACGATAACCTTTTGGAGCATAACCAGCCGATGGGTTGTATGTAACGTCTCATCCCTCAAATACATCCTTACATCCAGAACTACCTGGTCGTTTCGGCTTCTTGCGGTATGAAGCTTCTGGGCGACTTTTCCCACTTTCTCGATAAGCCTGGCTTCAATATGCATATGGATATCCTCCAGGCTTTGATCAAACTGAAAATCTCCCCGATCTATCTCTCTTTTTATCACGCCAAGACCTTCTATCAATGATGAAGCCTCCTCTTCGGAAATAATAGATGTTTTGGCAAGCATACGACAATGGGCAATACTCCCTTGAATATCATAGGAATAAAGCCTTTTATCTATATCGATGGATGAGGTAAAGTCTTCAACAATTCTATCTGTCTTTTCTGAAAACCTGCCATCCCAGAGCTTTTTAGCCATATAATCCTCAACTATTTTTTTTCATCATCTTCTGAATTCGAAGTCTTAACGCAGTCAGACGTATAAAGCCTTCAGCATCTTTCTGGCTGTATACGCTGTCATCTTCAAAAGTTGCAAAATCCTCACTGTAAATCGATTCATCGGATTTACGTCCCAAGATACGGCAGTTTCCCTTGTAAAGCTCAAGTCGGACAACCCCGGAGACATTGGTTTGGGTTCGATCCACCATATCCTGAAGGAGTTCCATCTCGGGTGAAAACCAGAAGCCGTAATACACAAGCTCGGAATATTTTGGAATTAGAGAATCCCTCAGGTGCATGACTTCCCTGTCCATTGTAATCGATTCAATGGCCATATGGGCAGCCCTCAACACCGTGCCGCCCGGAGTTTCATAAACACCGCGGGATTTCATTCCGACAAAACGGTTCTCCACAATATCGATCCTTCCGATGCCGTTACGTCCCCCCAGCCGGTTGAGCTCTTTGAGGAGTTGGGCCGGGGACATGGTTTTATCGTTTATGGCCACAGGGTCACCCTGTTTAAAGGTTATCTCGATGATTTCAGGCCTGTCCGGCGCATCCTGGGGTGAAACCGTCATACGGAACATATCGTCAGGCGGCTCGTTCCAGGGATCCTCAAGCAAGCCACCTTCAAAACTTATGTGAAGGAGATTTCCGTCGGTACTGTATGGTTTTGCATGGGTGGTCGGCACCTCGATACCGTGCTGTTCGGCAAAGGCCATCAAGGCGCTTCGCGAGGTAAAATCCCACTCGCGCCAGGGAGCAATGATTCTTATATTGGGATTTATTGCAAAATAGCTGAGCTCAAACCTCACCTGGTCGTTTCCCTTTCCGGTGGCGCCATGGCTTACAGCTTCCGCCCCCTCAATCTGTGCAATCTCCATCTGCCGTTTTGCAATCAGGGGCCTGGCAAGAGCGGTGCCCAGAAGATATTGTCCTTCATAAATAGCATTTGCCCGAAACGCAGGGAAAACATAATCTTTTACAAAAGTTTCCTTCAAATCATCGATATAAACCTTTGTTGCCCCTGTTTTTAGGGCGTTTTCCTCTACCCGATTCAGCTCATCCCCCTGGCCCATATCTGCAGAAAATGCAACAACCTCACAACGGTAAGTTTGGATCAGCCACTTTAAAATCACGGATGTATCCAGGCCTCCGGAATATGCCAGAACCACCTTGTTAACGGTATGAGACACGATCTCTCCTTTTACCCGGTTTTACCCGGACAAACCTGCCTCCGGCTCGTAGATCCTACGGCTCGGAGAGAAATAACAAATAACAAAAATCAAATAACAAACAAATTCCAATGACCGAAATTCGAAAATCCAAACAATGTCTCGTCCTGGAAAGTTTTGGTCATTGAATATTGGAATTTGTGATTTATTTGTAATTTGGTGCTTGGAATTTGTGATTTTAGACACAAAACTCCAAGGCAGAACCATCTATCTCTTACCTGGCCCAAAGGACCAGGTTTTCAATGTAAAAATAAAACATCAAGGATTGCCTTATGCATGTGGAGTTTGTTTTCCGCTTGATCCCAGACAACGGATTTCGGACCTTCCAGCACATTTTCGCTAATCTCTTCTCCCCTGTGCGCCGGCAGGCAATGCATTACGATAACATCTTCGGACGCATGTTTTAGAAGCGCTTGATCTACCTGAAACGGTTCAAACACCCGCTTCCGTTTGCCCTGTTCACTCTCCTGCCCCATACTGGCCCAAACGTCGGTATAAATTACATCGGCATCTTTTACCGCTTCAACAGGGTTCGAGGTTGCAACAATTTTTCCAACTCCTTTCTCAAGAGCCTTTTCCATAACGTCCTTACGAGGGGAATATCCGTCCGGGCATGCTAAAACAAGATCCAAATCCAAAACAGCCGCTGCATTTACCCATGAATGGGCCACATTATTCCCGTCTCCGACCCAGGCGATCCGGATATCCTTATATCCCCCCTTAATCTCTATCACCGTCATAATGTCACTTAATACCTGGCAGGGATGGAATAAATCGGTCAGAGCATTGATGACCGGAATGTCGGTAAATTCGGCGAACTCTTCTAACAAATTCTGTGAATAGGTCCGAATCGCCAAACCGTCCAGGTATCTTGAAAGCACCCTGGCGGTGTCTCGAACCGGTTCGTTTCGTGCGATCTGGGTGTCCTTGGCGCTTATAAAAATCGGCGTTCCGCCCAACTGAACCATCGCCGCTTCAAAGGAAAGACGTGTGCGGGTAGACGGTTTGTCAAAAATAAGACCCAGGGTTTTACCGGCAAGGGGCTTGTCTGCAATCCCTTTTTTATATCTTTTTTTTAATTCAGTCGCCCGCTCAAAGAGGACTTCAAAATCCTCTCGGGTAAGATCTATAAGTGTCAAAATGTCTTTTTTCAATGTTACCCCACCTTTTGATTGAAAACCTCATCCAGGCATGCCACGAGAGCGTCTATCTCTTGTTTTTCTATGATAAGCGGAGGAATAAACCGTAGAATATTCTCCTGGATGCAGTTTATGAGAAACCCTTTTTCCATGCACGAAGCAACAATCTGATCTCCCTCCACGCTCAACTTCATACCCAAAAGCAGGCCCATACCGCGAATATCCTCAATCAATTCATGCCTGTCTTTCAACCATGAAAGCCTTTCCTCAAAATAAACTCCTATATTTTTGCAATGATCGATTATATTTTCTTCTGAAAGCACCCGAACAACTTCAAGTGACGCCGCGGTGACAACCGGGGTGCCGCCAAATGTCGAAGCATGTGACCCCGGCCCGAAGGCATCGGCAACTTCTTCTCTGGCCAGCATGGCCCCTATGGGCAATCCATTGGCCAGGGCTTTGGCCAGGGTCATTATATCCGGCGCCATACCGAAATGCTCGTAGGCAAAAAGTTTGCCGGTACGTCCGATCCCCGTCTGAATTTCATCAAAGATCAAAAGAATTCCGGCTTCGTCACAAGTCTGCCTTACGGCCTTAAGGTATTCGGGATCCGGGCAGCGAACCCCGCCTTCACCCTGGATCGGTTCTATTAAGACAGCACATGTGGATGGGCCGATTTTGCTGCGCAATGCACTAATGTCATTAAACGGCACATAGTCAAAGCCTTCAAGTACGGGTTCGAATCCTTGTTTTATCTTATCCTGTCCGGTTGCGGAAAGGGTGGCCATGGTCCGTCCGTGAAAAGAATGCTCCATGGAAATGATTCTGTATCTCCCGTTTTCCCCTTTTTCCTTGAAATATTTTCTGGTCAGTTTAATGGCGGCCTCATTTGCTTCAGCGCCGCTGTTACAGAAAAATACCCGGTCCGCAAAGCTGTTTTCCGTAAGCCGGGATGCCAGCTCGACCTGGGGGATTGTATAATAAAGGTTGGACACATGAAAAAGGGTATCCGCCTGCCTGGAAAGGGCTTTTGAAACTCCCGGATGTGCATGGCCGAGATTGCATACGGCAATCCCGGCAACAAAATCGGTATATTTTTTACCCTGTGTATCCCAGAGCGTACATCCTTTGCCTTTTGCTATGACAATGGGAAATCTTTTATAGGTTTTTGCGATAACCTGATCTGCTTTTTTAATTATCTCTTGGGTCATTGTGAACCCTTTCAATTAACTAAGTACTCTAATCCGTAAATTCTATTACGTATTTTTATCAAGACAACTGCCCGTATAAGTTGAATTCTAAAAGTTTGAAGTTTGAAGTGCCTAAAGTGAGCTAAAGTTGAGGAACGCGCTTTCAGCGCGATCGATTATAATTAAAATTGATAGAATACCTTAACTTTAGGCACTTTAGGCACTTTACACTTTTGCACACATAGAATGAATAAACCAAGTTATAAATGCGTTACCGTATTTATGAATATATGTACTAAGCGTTCATATGGTTACCTCCGTACCAATCCCCTTATCGGTAAAAAGCTCGAGTAATAAGGCATGGCGCTTGTTGCCGTTTATAATGTGAACCTTCCCAACTCCGTTTTTCAGTGCCGCTAAGGCACATTCGATTTTAGGGATCATTCCTCCGGAAATGGTTT
The DNA here is from genome assembly GCA_030601485.1 of Desulfobacterales bacterium. Lineage (GTDB taxonomy): Bacteria > Desulfobacterota > Desulfobacteria > Desulfobacterales > UBA11574 > S5133MH16. The sequence continues at coordinate 7,021 of JAUVTO010000077.1, forward strand.
TTTCTTCCATCATCTGTTTGATATTCTCCGCACTAATTGAAGAAATCAGAGACCCTGAAGCATCGAGAACACCATCTACGTCTGTCAGCAAGATCAATCGGCCTGCTGAAAGGGCTATGGCAATACTGCTTGCTACGAGATCTGCATTTATGTTGTATGTTTCGCCGGATTCCCCTGCCCCGACCGGTGCGATAATAGGAATAAAATCCTGTTTGGTCAGCGTATTGATAATGCCCGGGTTAACATGGGTAACCTCACCCACCAGGCCCGGATCGATGATCTCCGGGGGCTTATCATTATCCTCCTGATGAACAATATGAAGTTTTCTGGCACGAAGAAGCCCTCCGTCCTTACCGCTCAGCCCCACAGCCTTACCCCCCTGCTGATTGATCTGAGCAACGATCCCCTTGTTTACTTTGCCCCCTAAAACCATCTCCACAACGTCCATGGTCGCCTCATCCGTAAGACGCATCCCTTTTACGAACCTGGAATCCATACCCATGCGCTTAAGGACCGAGTTGATCTGCGGACCACCTCCGTGAACAACAACCGGATTCAGTCCCGTAAATTTCATTAACGTAATGTCTCGGGCAAAATCATCCTTCAACTGCTCGTCGACCATGGCATGGCCTCCATACTTTATCACCAGGGTCATGCCATAGAAGCGGCGAATATACGGCAGGGCCTCAATCAGTATGTCGGCAACATTGGATTTCATTTTTGTTATCTTTTTTTCCTTTATTTATAAAATATACCGGCTAAGATCTTCGTCATCTTTGATGTCCTTTAACTTGTCTTCCACATACTTTTTGTCGATGACTATTTTCTTTTCCCGCATATCCGGTGCTTCAAAAAGGAAGTCTTCCAGCATGCATTCCATAAGGGTG
>JAUVTO010000095.1 GCA_030601485.1 Desulfobacterales bacterium
GGCCGCAGCGCCTGCGCCGGTAACCAGAATCAACGGGAAATGACCGGCAATGGTGGCACCGCTGGTCATGAGAATCGGGCGCAGCCGGGTCAAGGCCGCCTCTCGAACCGCCTCATGTTTGGATCGTCCCTGTTCCTGGAGCTTATTGGCAAACTCCACAATGAGAATGCCGTTCTTGGACACCAGCCCCACCAGAGTCACAAGGCCCACCTGGGAATAGATATTCATGGTAGAGGTCCAGCCGTGGGTCCAAAACGGAATATTGGGATCCGGCATTTTAAGGAAAGTGAACACCAGCGCGCCGAACATGGCCAGCGGCACCGACCCGGCAAGGATGACAAAGGGATCCCGAAAGCTGTTAAATTGTGCAGCCAGCACTAAAAAAATAAGCACCAGGGCAAGTCCAAAAGCGGGAAGAAATTTATTTCTTTCCATGCGAAGCTGACGGGACTCTCCGGTGTAATCGACCACGTAGCCTTTTGGAAGAATTTTTGCCGCTTCGTCTTCGAGATACCGAAGCGCCTCATCCAGGGGGCGCACCGACACCCCGCTGATCTTTACAGCATTTAACTGTTGGAACCGGTTCAAGGAGCGGGGTACGGTGGTGTTACGAATGGAAGCAACCGTGCTGAACGGCACCAGATTTCCATCCGGGCCGGTGATGTAGATATTATTGAGTTGTTCCGGGTTGAGTCGATCCACCCGTTTGATCTGGGGAATGACCTTGTAGCTGCGGCCGGCGATGTTAAACCGGTTCACGAAATCCCCCCCGAGCATGGACGCCATATCCACTCCCACCTGCTCAAGGTTGAGGCCCAGGTCCGCCACCCGGTCACGATCAATAATAAGTTCTGCCTGGGGCTGGTCTGTCTTAACGTCAATAACAGGGGGGAAAGCAAACAAACCGCTCTGCATGGCCTTTAACTGAATCTGCCTGGCAAAGGAGAGGATCTGTTCTGATTCAGCCGTGGAAGCCAGGATAAACTCAACGGGAAACTGACCGCCCCCGGGAAGCGCCGGCGGTGTTACCGGAAGCACTCGAACCCCGGGTATGGCATGCAATTTTTGCTGCACTTCAGGCAAAATCTGAAAAATCGTCCGTTCTCGTTCGCTCCAGGGGACGGTGGCCATACCGCCGAAGCCGGAGGAGGGCGCCGTCAACTGAAATGTGTGATCCGTCTCCGGTATACTGAAGAAAATCCGGTTGACCGCAGCGGCAGAATGACTGGTCTGGTCAAGGGTCGCGTTGGCCGCAGCATCAATGATACCGAAAATCACCCCCTGATCCTCAGAAGGTGCAAGTTCTACCGGAGACATGATAAACATGGGGATGGTGAGCAAACTGACCACCAGCCACACCATATAGACCACCGGCCGGGCATTAAGGGTGACATCCAGCAATCGTCCGTATGTGTCTTTAAGACGGCTGAACCCCCGGGAAATTTTTCCGGCCAGCCCGCGTTCTTCAATCCCCGGTTTCAGTAATTTGGATGCCATCATAGGGGAAAGCGTCAGGGCCACCACACCGGAAATGGTCACAGCACCGGCCAGGGTAAACGCAAACTCCCTAAAAAGAGTTCCGGTAAGCCCCCCCTGCAAAGCGATGGGGATATAGACCACCGCAAGGGAAACCGTCATGGCAATGATGGGACCCACAAGTTCACGGGCCCCCAGTATTGCGGCATCAAACGGCGACAGCCCTCTTCTCAGATGCCGTTCGACATTTTCCACCACCACGATAGCGTCGTCCACCACAAGCCCCACGGAAAGTACGATGGCAAGCAGGGTGAGCAAGTTAACGGTAAAGCCAAACACCTGCATCAGAAACACCGCGCCGATAAGAGACAGGGGAATGGCGACCACAGGGATTAATACGGATCGGAAGGAACCGAGAAATAGAAAAATAATGATCACAACGATGAGCAGGGTGTCCCCTAGCGTTTTGGTCACTTCTCGAATGGCGTCCTTGATGTATTTGGTGCCATCGTAGGCAACCCTCGCCTCCATGCCTGTGGGGAGTTCCTTTTGGATGCCTTGCATCTGGACGCGAATCCGGTTAATGACATCCAGGGAATTGGCGTTTGGCAGGGGCCAGATGCCCATAAACACAGCGGTTTGTCCCGAAAAACGCACTTCGGTATCATAATCTTCCGCCCCCAACACGATGTCTCCGATATCCTCAAGTCTTATAATGGCACCATCCTGCTGCCGAATAACCAACCGTTTGAATTCTTCCACGGAGCGCAGGTCCGTATCGGCAGTCAGATTCACCTGAATCAACGCCCCTTTGGTACGGCCCACTGCGGCAAGGTAATTGTTGGCGGCCAGGGCACGTCGCACCTGAACCGGACTGATGTTAAACGCGGCCATGCGATCGGGCTTCAGCCAGATGCGCATGGCAAATGTCCTGCCGCCAAGAATATCAGCCCGCTGCACCCCTTCTACTGCAGAGAGTCGGGGTTGAACCACACGTACCAGGTAGTCCGTGATTTCATTTTGCATCAGCGCATCGGAAGTAAAACTGAGATACGATGAGGCAAACCGGCTTTCAGCCGATTCCACATTGATGGTGGGAACCTCTGCCTCCGGAGGCAAATCGTTTCGAACCTGATCCACCTTGGCACTGATTTCGGAAAGCGCTTGGATCGGATCGTAATTGAGTTTCAAGCGAATGTTGATGGTGGAAAGGCCAAGTGCGCTTTGTGATTCAATATACTCAATGCCGTCGGCCGCGGCAATAGTCCGCTCTAAAGGAATGGTAATAAATCCGCGGACAAGATCGGCGCTTGCACCCACATAAACCGTCATGACCGTAACCACGGAGTTCTCGCTACGGGGATACTGGCGAACATTAAGCGTCCGAATCGCCTGCAAGCCGGCAATAATGATCACAAGATTGATGACCAATGCAAGGACCGGGCGTCGGATAAACAGGTCGGTTAGTTTCATGGTTAAATATAATAATATGAGTTGAAAATAACGACTCAGGTATTTAGGCTGAACCCTGAAATCAGTCTATCCACCCGAGTTCAAGTAAAAATTCATTTGGGTTGCGTGTTTTTGGATTATGCATCCGCCGGTTTGGGCATTTGCTTGAATTCAGGTGACAGTGTGTTGTCTATAACAACGGCCTGGCCGTTTCGCAGCTTAAACACGCCGGTACTGACCACTGTCTCTCCCTGTTTGAGCCCGGAGATAACCGATACATAGTCGCCGCGTTTTTCTCCCAAACGTACGAACTTTTGGTTCAGCAGCAGGCCGGACGGTTCATTTTGATCATTTTTTTTCTCCTCAACCACAAACACGGAGTCACCGTAAGGTGCATAAAGCACTGAGGTGGCGGGAATGGTGAGCACCTCAATCCGGTCCGGCAACACCACCGACACTTTCACGTACATGCCGGGCCGAAGCAACTCTGCCGGATTTTCCACGGTTGCCTGGATCCGAATGTTTCGTGTAGCCGCATCAACCTGGGAGTTTATGGCGGTAATTTTTCCGGAAATGACCTGCCCTGGAAACGCGTCAGTCATCAGTCGAATGGCGAGGCCCGGCTGCACTTGGGCAAGCCGCTGCTGGGGTAAAAAAAAATTTACATAAATGGGACCAAGGGACTGGAGCGAAACAATCTCATCCCCCTCATTGAGAGTTTGCCCAAGGTTCACCTGGCGAATACCGAGACGGCCGGCAAACGGGGCTCGAATGGTCTTCTTCCCGATAACAGCACGAATGTTATCCGCCTGGGCCACTGCCTGCTTGAACTGTGCATCGGCATTATCAAAATCAGATTGGGATATGATTTTATTGGCCACCAGTTTTTTTGTGCGCTCAAAGTTTATGTTTGCGAGCGCCACCTCAGCCTCGGCCGCGCGCAACTGCGCCAATTCTACGGAAGTATCTTGATGCACCAGGAGATCACCCGCTTTCACCATGGTTCCCGGCTCAAAGGCGATATGCACCACTTTTCCCGTAAGTTCCGCGGTAACCACCACCCCCTGCACGGCTTCCAGGGACCCGACAGCGATTAAAAACGACTCCCATGAGTCCTTTTTGGCCTTCGTCGTTGTAACAACTTCCGGGGGCGGCACAAAATTATCCCCATGGGCGGCCATTCGTTTAATCTGAAGGCCTTTAATCGCGGCCAACCCCCCAATCAATACAATTAATCCAATCAAAGTTACAATTATTCGTTTTACCATAACCGTAGGTTTTCTTTGCCGGCCCGTTGCGTCCGGTCTTGTTTTTTATGGATGAGTATTTTTCCGTTCTTAGTAATCATATACTGTTTTAAATTGGTTACGATTCATTATCTTTTTTAATATTGTGTCACCATTTAAAACGCTCAATTTAAAAGATACTAAATTTGAAGGGAACATTCAAGGGAATTGCATTTTTCAAAAGCATCTCTTGGATTTAGACAACATCTTCCGAACCGCTTTCAGTTGAAACCTGCCGGTTGCATATTTGATGCCTCAACTATCAGAAATTTATAAAAAAGACCTGATATGTTGTTTATAAAACGTCGAAGTTTTAAATTAACCATACGGAATTCATTGACAATTTTTAATCTATTCTTTATTATACTGATTTAATTGATAATTAATTCAGGAGGATTATATGAACAAACTGGAACTCATAGAAACTCTAAGAGAGGAAACCGATCTGACAAAATCAGAAGTAAAAGCGGTAGTCAAACTTTTTTTTAAGGAGATATCAAACGCCTTAGTAAAAGGTGATCGGGTTGAAATCAGGGGATTGTGTTCTTTTTATGTTAAGAAATACAAAGCGTATACCGGAAGAAACCCTAAAACTGGCGAACCGACCCGGGTTAAACCTAAGAAGTTGCCGTTTTTCAAGGTAGGAAAGGAATTGAGAGAGCGGGTAGACAATTAACAAAAACCATACGATTAAATATGATGCCCATGTAAAAAGTCTTTTTTACATGGATTTAGGAATTTAGGGATTCAGGGATTACGAATTATTTAAGCTTGTTGTCAGAATACTGAATTGGAGAATCCTGCAAATTTTGACTTTTTACGAATCCATCAAACATATCATGATTGAACAATACTCTTTTGGAAATATAGTCATAAACGGTGTGAGTTACAGAAATGACGTTAAAATCATTCAGGAAAAAGTTGTTCCTGAATGGTGGAGAAAAAGAGGACATTTTGTTGATGTTGATGATATTCAAGATATTTTGAAATCCAAACCTGACATTTTGGTACTTGGCAAAGGTTCACCGGGACAGATGAAATCGACCGAAGCTTTGCGTAAATTTTTAAAAAACAATGGTATTGAGTTGATCGAAGAAAAAACATCCAACGCTTTTAAAACGTTTAATCGTCTTTTTAATAAAGGTAAAAATGTTTCCGCCGGTTTTCATTTGTCTTGTTAGGTAATTCTCAAAATTCTAAGGAGGAATCCGGAAATGAAAAATCTTAAAAAGAACTTGCAGTCTGTTAACAAGGATTTAAAAGCACTATCAAAAAAAGTTGATAAAATGATTGTTGCGGCCGGGAAGCCTGAAAAACCAAAAACTGTCAAGAAAAAACCCGTAAAATTAACAGCGGCTGATACAATGTTCGGAGTTATCAAAAGAAGCAAAAAGGGTGTGGGCGTTGCTGAGTTGATGAAAAAGACCGAATTCGACCAGAAGAAAACTTATAATATTATTTATAAACTGAAGAAGCGAGGAAAAATTAAGAGTGTAGAAAAGGGAGTTTATAAAAAGGCATAAACCGAGCACTAACCAGAAGGAATAAAAAGATTCATGTCAAAAAAGCATCCGGAATGTCCATTGTATAATCACGATAACTGTAAAGAGCTTTATAATCCAAAACTCTGTGCCATTGTCAGGAAAGATAAAGAGTGTCTTAAAAAGCAACAAAAGTCAAAAAATAAAGGCTGAATTGTCGGGGATTATGGTTTCAGTAATAATCCTTTTTTTATGACAGCCATGTGTCAATTGCCATACGTGACCAGACAGAATTCAAAATACTTGCCCTTTGTATATCTGATAAGAAGGAATCGGCTTCCTTATCTCGACCTACCTCCTTATAATCATTTACATTCTTTGAGAATCACCTATCGCACGTGCAAGCCAATCCTCAGGTGAACCGGAAACATGTTTATCCTGTGGCATAATAGAGCTCCTTTCCTTCCCGTAGCGCCGGGTAAAGTACTAGCGAAGTGTTCGCTCCGTGCTCTTTAACGTCTGTTTCCGTCACTACAATGATGTCCTTGGCCATACCCAGACCTGTGAGACTGCGATAAATGGTTTGAGCGGTACGCCTGCGGTGAATGCCGTCGGGCATCACGACCAAGATGTCCAAGTCACTTTCGGAATTCATCTCTCCGCGTGCCGCCGAACCGAAAAGAATCAGTCGTTTCGGTTTGATGACCTTCAGGATTCTGCGAACCAGCTCATCCAGGATTTTGTTGTTTGTTGTATTGAATTCTTTCATTATAGTTCTCTGTTTTGTAAATAAAAATACGGCTGCAAGAAACATAGGGTATATAAGATTAAAGTTCGAATATATTTCCAAATAGATCGGACCGATTTTCAAATAACAGTAAAGGGGTTGAAGATTCAAGAAAAAGTGCTTGCCTACACCAAGTCTGGTGGGAACTTATAAACTTA
>JAUVTO010000179.1 GCA_030601485.1 Desulfobacterales bacterium
TTTCAGATCAACACGGGCATAGTTAGTGCCTGAACGAAAACCCCGTTCAGGCACTATTGTTGATTGGCGATTGATGATTGTTGATTTAAAAACCAAAATAAATTCATAGAGTTGGTAGCGGCACGATTAGAGCTGAATTCCGCTTCATGGGGTTTTCGTTCAGGCACTAGTTAGGCAAAAGATATTTTTTGGATTGTTATGTCCATGGTAACGTGTTAATAATTACAGTAAGTTGTAGAACTTCCGAAACGTTTTAATTACGGAAAGATTCTCAAAAGTTTTTACACAAGATTCAGATAAGAAAAACTTTATTCGGTTTCTTAAGGTTAGTCGAAAATCCATAGAAATGTGAGAGGCGTAAAAATGGATCCGCAGTATTACATAAAATTGGAAGATAAATTCGGGGCTCACAATTATAAGCCCCTTGACGTGGTGTTACACCGAGGTCAGGGAGTTTGGGTCTGGGATGTGGAAGGCAAGAAATACATGGATTGCCTTTCCGCTTATTCGGCGGTCAATCAGGGACATTGCCACCCGAAAATCATGAGCACGATGATCGAACAGTCTCGGAAACTAACACTGCCTTCTCGTGCATTCCGCAATGATCAATTAGGGCTGCTTTATCAAGAGATCTGTGTGCTGACCAATTCTCACAAGGTTTTGCCCATGAACACCGGTGCCGAGGCGGTCGAGACGGTCATCAAGGCGGTTCGCAAGTGGGGATACAAGGTAAAGGGTGTGGCCAAAGATCGGGCCGAAATCATCGTATGTGAGAACAACTTCCACGGGCGGACGATTACCATTGTTGGATTCAGCACGAATGAAAGTTCCCGCGACGGGTTTGGCCCTTTTACTCCCGGTTTCAAAATCATCCCTTTTGGTGATATAAGTGCCCTGGAAGCGGCGATAACCCCTAACACCGTCGCATTCATGGTGGAACCGATCCAGGGGGAGGCAGGGGTAATTATACCGCCCCCAGGATTTCTAAAGGAGGCCAAGTTCATCTGCGAGAAGAATAACATGGTTCTGATCCTGGATGAAATCCAGACCGGGTTGGGCCGGACGGGCAAGCTTCTGGCCGAGCAGTATGACGGTATCGAGGCAGATTTAACGCTCATCGGAAAAGCGCTTTCCGGGGGGTTTTATCCCATTTCTGCGGTGCTTTCCAACAAAGAGGTCATGGATGTGTTGCGTCCGGGAGAACACGGCAGCACTTTCGGGGGCAATCCTTTGGCCTGTGCCGTTGCCAGAACCGCCCTTAAGGTTTTGATTGAAGAGAACATGATTGAGAACGCTGCTGCTATGGGGGAATATTTCCTGTCTAAGTTGGCACAGATTAAAAACTCCCATATAAAGGAAGTCCGGGGCAAGGGCCTTATGCTTGCCGTGGAATTTATCCCGGGGATCGGCGGAGCGCGCCAGTATTGTGAAGCGCTGATGGCGCAAGGGCTGCTTTGCAAGGAAACCCATGAGAACATTATTCGTTTTGCGCCGCCCCTGGTGATTACAAAACAAGAAATCGACTGGGCCATGGAGAGAATCGAGAAGGTTTTGACCAGTACATAGACATTGATCAGAGGAATCGCATGGTTGAAAAGGTCATCATTATGGGAGCCGCCGGTCGGGACTTTCATAACTTCAACATCTATTTTAAAAATAATTCCCGGTACAAGGTCATCGCTTTCACGGCTGCTCAGATCCCGGACATAGAAAATCGCTGCTATCCACCCAAGCTTTCGGGGGAACTTTACCCGGACGGCATACCTGTACATCCAGAAAATCAGCTTGCCGATCTTGTTCGGCAACACAAAGTGGATCTGGTTGCTTTTTCCTACAGCGATATTTCCCACGTGGACCTTATGCATAAGGCTTCCGTGGCCATGGCCGGGGGTGCGGATTTTATACTTATTGGCGCCACATATACGATGCTCCGGTCGGAAAAGCCGGTTGTGGCTATTTGTGCCGTACGGACAGGATGCGGCAAATCACAAACAACTCGTCATGTTTGCAAGATCATGAGTAAAATGGGGAAAAGGGTTGTGGTTGTTCGCCATCCAATGCCTTACGGGGATTTGACGAAGCAGATTGTTCAACGATTTGCCTGTTATACAGATTTTGAGAAGCATCAGTGTACCATTGAGGAAAGAGAGGAGTATGAACCTCTGGTGAATCAAGGTATTGTGGTTTATGCGGGAATCGATTACCTTCAAATTCTTAAAGCAGCGGAAAAAGAGGCCGATATTATTGTGTGGGACGGCGGAAACAATGATACGCCTTTTTATTATCCGGATGTTCACATTGTAATATTTGATCCTCACCGGGCAGGAGACGAACTGCTGTATTACCCCGGTGAAACCAACATGATCATGGCAGATGTAGCGATAATCAATAAGGTGGACAGTGCAGATTCGGACCAGGTGACAAGCGTACAAAAAAACATAGAAAAACATGCTCCAAATGCCGATATTGTTTTAGCTGAATCAGCGGTTTTTGTTGACAATCCGGATCTTATCCGGGGAAAACGTGTCTTGGTAGTTGAAGACGGCCCAACGCTTACGCATGGAGGAATGACTTTTGGGGCCGGAACTATTGCCGCTAAAGTGTATGAAGCAGCAAGTATTGTTGACCCCAGACCCTACATTTTCGGAACCATAAAGGAAACTTTCGAAAAGTATCCACATGTTGGCGCCTTGCTGCCTGCTATGGGATACAGCAAAGAACAGATTCACGATTTGGAAATTACCATTAATAAAGTCGATTGTGAACAGGTTCTTTTTGCAACGCCCATTGATTTTCCCAAACTTGTTTCAATCAACAAACCCACTCTCAGAGTGTATTATGAATATCGAGATCACGGCAGGCCCTTATTGGAAGAAGTGCTTTTAAAACGTTTAAATGAACGTTTCGGAAATTATAGGATTTAATTAAACTTAAGTTGAGCGATTTTTTGCGAAGAGATGTGCTGAGATCTTGATGCATAAAGGTTCGCGAAAACCGCAGGCATACCCGTGGATATGTCGAGGATTTTCGCGGATCCTTGATGCGCTATCGATCGGTGCAGATCAAGTAAAAAATCGCTCAACTTAGGTAAAAGGAGATTATTTTTTGAAGGATATCATCTACGGCTTTATTCTTGGCGTCGCAAACATCATACCAGGGGTCTCCGGTGGAACCTTTGCGCTTATTCTGGGTATTTATCCCAAATTATTAAACGCCATTGGGAACTATAACACGGCCTATGTAAAATCGATTTTGACTCTGATGAAGCAAGGGCAGTTAAAAAAGATAAAGGCGTTAATATTTACCGAAGATTTTTTCTTTCTGATACGGATATTAGTAGGTACGGTCTGCTCCCTGTTACTTATAAGCAACCTGGTAAAGTTCTTGCTTGAACACCACTACGAAATAACGTACGGATTTTTTCTCGGTTTAATTGTTTTTTCTATATATATTCCTTATAAACTACTCGATCATAAAAACTTCAGATTCTTTATCTGGCTTTTTATAGGATTGGGAATCACACTTCTAATCAGCACCAATGTTGACCCATCGATTAAGGTATTGGAAAAAAGCAGACATTATAAGGACGTACTCGATGGTGTTGCTTCGGGTACTTTGGTCGTTTATGCGCCCGCAGAATATATCGGGACCTTTTTCGTCGGAATGCTGGCAATTTCAGCAATGGTCCTGCCGGGTATTAGCGGATCTTTTATACTTCTTCTTTTTGGTAAATACTATACGATAATCTCTGCAATTTCCCGGCTTCAAAAATTTTACATTGAGGATGTTGTCCTGATTTCTATTTTTTCAGCCGGATGCCTTGCCGGTCTGATTGTTTTTGTGAAGTTTTTTAATTATGTGTACACCCGCTTCAAGGACCAAACCATATTTTTTCTTATTGGTCTTATGTGTGGATCCATACACGCCCTCTGGCCATTTAAAAAATTCCAGTTTGTTGACCTTTATCTGAAGATCAACAAGGTTATTCTAAAAATGCCGGATTATAAAATTTACAGCAATCAACTTCGGTTATTCGAAAATTTCCATCAACTCTGGCCGGTTCTGCTGAGTTTTATGGCCGGAGCTGTAATCATGCTTTTCTTTATCCGATATGAAAGCAGAAATAATGTTCCCAATAGAGACTCACCTAATAGTTAGTGTCCGTCCAGAAACGAGG
>JAUVTO010000168.1 GCA_030601485.1 Desulfobacterales bacterium
ATGAAAAACATCCACCAGACCTGTCTGAATGCCTCTGCCGAGTACGGTGTATCCGGAAATTATATGGCAGGTGCGAATATCGCCGGGTTTACAAAGGTGGTAACTGCCATGTTGGATCAAGGGCTTGTTTGACAAGTTAACACCCCCACTCCTGTATCGAGCATGAGCCAGGCTCTACCCTTTCTCCGAGCTTCAGGCTCTATGAGTCGGAAGCCGGTTTCCAAAAGCCCTACAGGCTGGATGTGGAGCCGGAGGCCTTTAAGTAATGCTGTTGAGTTAAGTTTAATTCTCCCTCTCTCTTAAAAAAGGGGGGGAGAATTTTCTCAAAACATCTTGAAAATTCCCCTAAATTTACCTTTATAAAAGGGACTTAAAAATGACCGTTTCTTAAGTCAGCAGAATCACCCCTTTAGGAGGGAAGATCTGGCCCACCTGGCGCTGCGATACACCAGCGGTCACGGTGTAGATAGAAATTGTTATATAAGTCCAATGTGTTAAGGTGGTTTCCCTGTTTCCTAAATTCCTTGATCACCTTTTTATCATATTGATAACCTTCTACTTGCGGCACCCTTCATGTCCGTGATATGGTGCTGGCATTTTAGATTCCAAAAGCGTTCAAAATCGGTTGGTCGGTGTGACCACAAAAAAGTAATTAAGCCAGAATTTAATACCAATATGTTATAGAATTTCCTTGGGGGAGAGTTTATGGGAGGATTTTTTGGAGTTGTTTCTAAAGAAGATTGTGTAAACGATCTGTTTTTTGGAACGGACTATCATTCTCATCTGGGAACAAAACGAGGAGGTCTTGCCACAAAAAACTCTAAAGGATTCTCGCGTTCCATTCATAATATTGAGAATAACTATTTCAGATCCAAATTCGAGTCAGATCTTCCCGAATTTTCCGGTAATAAAGGTATCGGGGTTATCAGCAATTACGATGCTCAGCCGTTGATCTTCGGATCGCACCTGGGAAGATTCGGTATCGTTACCGTTGGAAAAATAAACAATATTGTGGAACTTGCAAAAAAAGCTTTCCAAAAGAAAATTCATTTTTCCGAAACAAGCGGCGGAGACTTAAGCCCGACAGAAATTGTAGCAACATTAATCTGTGAGGAAGATTCTTTCGATCAAGGCATCCAAAATGCTCAGGAAGCCATTAAAGGTTCGTGTTCTTTGCTCCTGCTCACGGAAAAAGGAATTTATGCCGCCCGGGACAAATTAGGGAGAACCCCTGTCATTATCGGCAAAAAAGAAGGCGCTTATGCCGCATCTTCGGAAACATGTGCATTCCCCAACCTGGGTTTTAAGATTTATAAATATCTTGGCCCGGGTGAAATTATTTTTATGACAGCGGATGGATGCGAACAGAGAGCAAAGCCAGGGGAAAAAATGCAGATTTGTGCTTTTCTGTGGGTATACTATGGGTATCCCGCTTCAAGCTATGAAGGAATTAATGTGGAATTGGTACGCTACAGATGTGGTTCGGCTCTGGGAAAAGAGGATGATTATACCATCGATTATGTTGCCGGAATTCCGGATTCAGGTACCGGCCATGCAATCGGTTACGCCAATGAGAAAAATATTCCATATATCAGGCCTTATGTTAAATATACCCCCACCTGGCCGAGAAGCTTTATGCCTCAGGATCAGAGCATAAGAGATCTTGTCGCCAAAATGAAACTGATTCCCATCAGAGAACTGATTGAGGGCAAAAAGATTCTTTTTTGTGAAGATTCAATCGTCAGGGGCACTCAATTGAAGGATCATGCACAAATATTATTCGACTGCGGTGCATCCGAGGTTCATATGCGCCCCGCATGTCCCGCCTTGATCTATCCTTGCGAGTTTCTCAATTTTTCAGCCTCTCGATCAACACTGGATCTTGCAGGACGAAAAGCCATAAGGGAACTCGAGGATACAGATGATAAATTTTTAGATGAATATGCAAGGTCAGATTCAGAAAAAAATCAGGCAATGGTTGAAAAAATCAGGCAACGGTTGAAACTTACGTCATTAAAATATCAAAAATTGGAAAATCTTGTAAAAGCGATCGGCCTGCCAAAAGAAAAATTATGTACTCACTGCTGGGATGGAAGCAGCTATTGTTGACGGTCTCGTAAAAAGTCCAACTTCTGCGTTGTGCTGCATTTCGTAATAATTCAACGTACGATAAGTACGCCTCATGATTACAAAATTTGCACGCCTTGAATTTGAACTTTTTACGAAACCGTCTAAATCGGACTTTTTACGAATTCATTATTGTTAATTTGGAAAGAAAAAAGTGACTAAAGTGAACTAAAGTTTGAAGTGACTAAAGTTGGGGTATCGCTTCGCTCCATCTGTTCATATAAAAATTGGCAGAATTCCACAACTTTAGGCATTTTAGATCACTTTAGATCACTTCACACTTTTTTTAAGTTATTAAATTTTTGCCATAAAAAACACAAAATTTATAAATAAGCGCCCAAAAGTAAGGGGAGAAATTGTTATGCCCAAACGAAAAGATATTCATAAAGTTTTAATTATCGGATCAGGTCCCATTATCATCGGCCAGGCATGTGAATTCGATTATTCAGGCACCCAGGCATGTAAAGCATTACGCAGTCTTGGTTACGAAATAGTACTGGTCAATTCTAATCCCGCAACCATTATGACCGATCCGGGCATGGCCGATGCAACCTATATTGAACCACTCAACCTTCGAACCATGACCGATATTATCGCGGCCGAACGGCCGGATGCCCTGCTGCCGAACCTGGGCGGACAATCCGGTTTGAACCTGTCATACGAGCTTGCGAAAACCGGTGTGCTTGAAAAATACGGTGTCAAGGTCATCGGCGTAAACGTTGATGCCATCGAGCGGGGAGAAGACCGAACCGCCTTTAAGGAGACCATGGATCGGCTGGGAATTGAAATGCCGAAAAGCCAGGCGGTTAACAGCGTGGAGGATGCAGAAAAGGTTGCAGAAGAATTGGGTTATCCTGTTGTACTTCGTCCGGCATACACCATGGGCGGTACGGGCGGAGGTCTGGTGTATAATGTTGAAGAGCTTCGCACAATAACCTCAAGGGGACTCTCTGCAAGTCTCGTTAACCAGGTTCTGGTCGAAGAATCCGTGCTGGGCTGGGAAGAACTTGAGCTGGAGGTTGTCCGTGATGCCAAAAACCAGATGATCACCGTCTGTTTTATCGAAAATGTTGATGCCATGGGCATCCACACCGGCGATTCATTCTGCACTGCGCCCATGCTGACCATTGATCCGGATCTGCAAAAACGGCTTCAGAAATATTCTTACGACATTGTGGAAGCCATCGAGGTTATCGGCGGAACCAACATTCAGTTTGCCCATGATCCCAAGACCGGCAGGGTGGTGGTCATTGAAATAAATCCCCGAACTTCCCGCTCGTCGGCTCTGGCCTCCAAGGCAACCGGCTTTCCCATTGCATATATTTCCTCGCTTTTAGCCGGAGGGTTGACCATGGACGAAATCCATTACTGGCGGGACGGAACCCTTGAAAAATACACCCCCTCCGGCGACTACGTTGTGGTTAAATTCGCTCGGTGGGCCTTTGAAAAATTCGAAGGCGTCGAAGATAAGCTCGGCACCCAGATGCGCGCGGTTGGCGAAGTCATGTGTTTAGGCAAGAATTACAAGGAAGCCTTTCAGAAATCGATTCGCTCCCTTGAGATCGACCGTTACGGCCTGGGTTTTGCCAAAGATTTCAACAAAAAAACCAAAGACGAATTGTTGAGTATGCTGGGCACTCCCACCAGCGAACGACAGTTTCTTATGTATGAGGCCCTGCGCAAAGGTGCCGATATCCAGACACTTTACCATATAACCCACATTAAACCCTGGTTTATAGAACAGATGAAGGAACTGGTGGAACTTGAAGAACAGATCCTGCCACACAAGGGGCGAATGCTTCCGGATGATTTGCTCACACAGGCCAAAAAAGACGGTTTTGCTGATAAATATCTGGCCAAGCTGCTTAGTATCCCAGAAAAGGATATTCGTGAAAAACGCACTTCTCTTGGCATGATCGAAGCCTGGGAGCCTGTTCCGGTCAGCGGAGTGGAGAATGCGGCCTATTATTTTTCGACCTATAATGCTTCCGACAAGGTAGAAGTGACGGACCGCAAAAAAATTATGGTTCTTGGCGGAGGGCCGAATCGTATCGGGCAGGGAATCGAGTTTGATTATTGTTGTGTACACGCCGCATTTGCCATCCGAGAGGCGGGATATGAATCGATCATGGTGAACTGCAATCCCGAAACGGTTTCCACGGATTATGACACATCCGACAAGCTCTATTTCGAACCCCTGACTGTGGAGGATGTCCTGAGCATCTACCAAAAGGAAAAACCAGAGGGTATTATTGTCCAGTTCGGTGGACAGACGCCGCTAAATATTGCCAATGAACTGGCTGAGGCAGGTGTTAAAATCCTGGGTACGTCTCCGGAAACCATAGATCTGGCAGAGGACCGGGACCGATTCCGTAAGTTG
>JAUVTO010000013.1 GCA_030601485.1 Desulfobacterales bacterium
AATAAGAATGGTAGTATAAATTTACACACTTTTTTTCCTTCTTGGTATTCCTCTGTAGGGATTGCTCACTACCTTTCTTATTATAAAGTAAATGTTCTAAAATATAATTTTAATGAGTTAGGAGATAATCATATTAAATTATATAATAAAGATACGACTATTTATCCGGATGGTAAATGCTGGAACTGGGATGATCATTTATGTTTAAAATCAGAAAAAATTTATAAGGGTGATTTGGTATTAGTATCTCCTGAAGGAATCCCTGGTAGTGAATTTTTATATAATGAATACAACAATAAATTAGATTATAAAAAATTGTTTGATAGTTTCAATGTGCTTCCTCCCCTGTTAAAATTTGATGATCCTCTATATAGAAATTACATTTTTGTTAAAATTCGCTAATTGCTTTTGCCAATCAATTCAATTATTTCTCATGTGCGGTAAACTATTTTTGCCCTTGAACGTCTAAATATAATGATCGTTATGTTACGAACATAACAGGGATTTTATTTGAGTCAGACATAAGCCGCCTGAAGGCGACTAAAAAAGATCGTGTGATTCTCCGGAGGGAAAAATGAAAAAATATCATTTAGTTATATTAATACTGACGTTATCTTTCTTGCTTGTTTCGTGCGCTCATTATCCTCCTGATCGATATAATACCCAGGTAGGGGCTTCAGTAGGCGGCGGTATGGGCGCTCTTATTGGCCAGGCGATTGGAGGCAATACTGAGAGCACCCTGATCGGACTGGCTGCAGGAACCATTTTTGGGGCCTTGGTGGGCAATGCAGCAGATCAAGAATATCAGGCAGCCAGAGATGCAGCCCTGTATGGCAAACCTGTGATCTATTATGATAAAAGCGGACATGCCGTTGAAGCCATTCCCGAGGGAACCAATGACCCCAATTGCCGGAAAGTGCGGAAACGGATTTGGGAGGATGGAAAGTTGGTAAAGGAAACTGTCGAAGAAATCTGTAGTTCTCCGAATCCGGTAGTCCGGTATTACCCCGCTCCACCCCCTCCTGCTTATTACTGCGGATGGTGGGGATGGCCTGTCGTGCCCCGCTTTTCCTTTTACTTTGGGCGGCCATACTACCATGGTCCTTACCGCCATGGTCCTTACGCCTATCACCGTGGTTGGCGTCACCGGTAAAGAGAGAGTATTCAGAAAAGATATGTTTGACGGTCTCGTAAAAAGTCAAAAAACATCATTTTTTGTCATTCCGGCGAAAGCCGGAATCTAGTAATTTCAATAAGTTCTGGATGCCGGATCAAGTCCGGCATGACGGTGTTGGGACTTTTTACGAAGCCGTCTTCTTTAATTATCTGATATTTTCAAAAACCGGATCAGGTGTTATAATAAAAAATGCCTGATATCGGCCGGCGGGATGCCGATGACCTTGAATATCTCATTTCCTTTAGGGGTTACTGCTTGAACTTGGACAGGTGTGCCATCCGGCGCCTTACTATAGCCTGCACATATTGAGGCTGACAGAATCATAATTTCTTTGCCACCGCCATGCGGCATAAGAACGGTGGGGCCTGGAAAATCTTTTACTTTAATTATGGTATCCACAGACGGGTTATAATGTTTTTTTATCTTTTCATTATCCTTCTGGGTTCGCCCAACGATTATTTTAGTGTTTTTGTTCAGGCGAAGATGTCGCCCATGCTTTAGAAGATGAAGTTCTTCTTCTGTATAGGAATCCTGGTGATCAAAAAGGTCTTTTAGCCGGGACGAATAGCTTTTGTCTGTTAGCAGGCAGCCGCCCGCAGGAGAAGGATAGCTCGTAATTCCGAATTCTTGGGCAAGTTTTATCTGGAATTTTCGAGATCTCCCCGAAATGTCCAACAAAAGGTCCCTATTTACCAGTCCCTTTTTTTCAGGCATGGTTATGGGCAGCCTTTTTGCACTTAAAGGGCGCAGTATGTAGCCATCAAACCCGGACCTTTTTTCCACATAACGAAGAGACTGCTTATTTTGGGACATGGGGCGCTGGCCGAGAACTTCGCCGCTGAAAAGAAAGTCGAATCCATTTTCATTCATTATTTCACCGGCCAGTCTGAACATTAAAGCATGACAATCCATGCAAGGGTTCATGTACTTTCCATAACCGCAGTTGGGATTTTTTAGCATCTTTAGATAAACCGGGGTTATATTCCTGACCCATAACCGTATTCCGGTTAGGCTCGATGCCTGCCGAGCCTTTTCAGATGAAAAAAACGGTGTTTCAAAAGTAACCCATTCAACGGCTATCCCCTGTTTTCGTAAAACCAGCGCTGACAGCATACTGTCGAGACCGCCCGAACAAAGGCCCAAAGCGCGCACTTTATTTATAGATAAATTCATGATAAACGAAAATTCAAAAATAAATACAAAATACTTTTAACCGGTTACAAACATTTTAAACGTCATTATTCTCCAAAGAATCGATAATGTCAAAAAAAACCATACCCAAAAAAAATAAAGCCCGGATTGCCATAATCCGTAAAATATTAACAACCACATTTCCGAATGTCAAAACCCGGCTGCGTTACAGGAACCCTTTTGAACTGCTTGTGGCAACCATGCTGTCCGCTCAGTGTACGGACAAACAGGTCAACAGCGTAACAAAAGATTTATTCAACACACTGAAAACCCCCGACGCTTTTGCCCATGCATCCAGTGAGACCATTGAAAAACTTATTCGACCGACAGGTTTTTTTCGCAACAAAACAAAGAATATCAGAAAATGTTCTGCACGCCTCATGGAAAATTACAAAGGTGAAGTGCCGCAAACATTGGATGAGCTGATAAAACTGCCCGGGGTAGGCCGCAAAACCGCCAATGTGGTCCTTGGCGCTGCGTTTGGTATTCCGGGAATTGTTGTGGATACCCATGTGGCAAGGATTTCGAGAAGACTCGGGCTCACAGAAAACCATGATCCGGTAAAAATTGAGTTTGATCTGATGAAAATCATTCCCAAAAATGAGTGGAATGACTTTTGTTTACAACTTATTTACTTTGGAAGATCTGTTTGCAAGGCAAGAAAGCCCGGTTGCCCCACCTGCCCCCTTTATGACTTGTGTGATTCTGCTGATAAAATTTCATAACCCGCTTAAAATTCCCAAGTAAAATATATCTTCTATTTACTCAAATTTCACTTTGCCTTTGGAAGCAAGATCCAAACAAGCGTCCACCACCACGGGATCAAATAAGGTCCCCCGATTATTGCGGATTTCTTCCAAAGCCTCATCTAAACCGAGTGCCGCTCGGTAAGGTCGATGAGAGGACATGGCCTCAATCACATCTGCCACCGCCAGGATTCTTGCTTCCAAAAGAATTTCCTCCCCTTGAATTCCCAGAGGGTATCCGGATCCATCCATCCTTTCATGATGCTGCAAAACGACTTTGGCAACAGGCCATTGAAATTCTATGCCCTTTAAAATGTCATACCCCACCCGACAATGATTTTTAATAATATTTCTTTCGTCTTTTGTTATCTTTCCGGGTTTGCTGAGAATCTCTGCCGGCACGGATATTTTGCCGATATCATGAAGCAGGCCTGCAATACGGAGCCCTTTAATCAGATCTGCAGAAAGGCCCATGTGTTCTGCTATGGAACAGGCTATTTTGGTAACATTCTTTTGGTGACCGGAAGTGTAAGGGTCCCTGATTTCGGCCGTGGATGCCAATGCGGCAACGGTTTGTTCTTGAGCATTTTGTAATTTTTCGATGTTTTTTTTAAGTTCGTTATTCGCCCGGTTTCTCTCGGCAAGAAGGATGCGCTCTTTGAGAACCCGCTTTAGTCTTAGCAGTAACTCCTTGGGATTAATAGGCTTTTGAAAAAAGTCACTGGCACCGCATTCTATTACTTTTTCATAATCAAAATCGTCCGCAAATCCGGTCATAACGATAACATCAGAATCATAATTTTCTTTGACTTTCTTGGTTAATTCAATTCCGTTTAGACCCGGCATTCTGATGTCTGTTATGATTATATCCACTTTATTGCTGTCGCCGTCCAGAATTTCTAAGGCTTCTATTCCGCTTTCGGCAATTGTACATTCATAGCCGGCCCATTCGATATTCTGCTGAATCATATCCCTGATGAGTTCCTCGTCTTCTACAACCATAATATGAAAGTGCTCAGGGCTTTTTTCGTTGATCGGGTTCATATTTTTCTCCTAACACCTAACCCGGACAAGCCGGAACAAAAAGGGATTGAATATTGACAATTGACTATTTTCCGTCTTTGGCTTGAAACTCGAAACTTGAAACTCGGAAAGGCATTCTGCCATTTTAAAATGACCTAATCCTTATCCCCCCAGTTTCAAATTTCCAGTTTCTTTTCGTTTGTAAAATCAAAATGTTATCAACATCGACAACATTTTGTCGATGTTGAGCCGTTAAGCGCCTAAACACTGTAGTTACTAATTTTGATCCAACAATTTCCGGATTTTTACCGAAATTTCTCCCACACGGACAGGTTTCATGACATACGCTCCGATACCCAAAGGTCCGGCATTATCTTCCGCGATCATCTCCGTGTATCCGGTACAAAGAATAACCGGAATATCCGGACGAATCCGTATTAGCTGCTCGACCAGTTCCAGCCCCGTCATTTCTGGCATGGTTTGGTCGGTAATAACCAGATCAAACTGTTGGGGTTGCTTACGAAAAGTATCCAGGGCTTCAATGCTGCTGTTCCTTGAAATAACTTGATAGCCGAGTTTTTCAATCATCGAATGCATCATTTCCAACACATCTTCTTCATCATCGATCAGCAAGACAGATTCATGGCCCATGGGAAAGTGTTGCTCCGTAGATGTCGCCGGAGTCTCGTCTAACCTGGTATCGGTAAGAGGCAGATAGACTCTAACCGTTGTTCCCTTATCCGGATTACTGTCAACGCTGATATTCCCCTGAAAGATTTGAAGAATTTCATCTGTCCCGGATAGTCCTGTCTCGGTTCCTTTACCCTGGGCATGGATTGGAGCACGAGAATCTAAAATATGTTCCATGTCTTTATGTTCGATGCTGTGGCCTGTATGGTTCACGGTCAGTTGCAAATACCCCCCTTTTTTCAGATCAGTTTTTGGAGATAACTCATGGGAATCAATATCCACTTCTGACAGCGTTACTTCCAGTACACCGCCTTTCTCTTTCATGGCATGATGTGCATGGGTGCAAAGATCCATTATTAACTGTTGTATCTCGGAGGGGCTGGATATAACAGGGCCGCAGGCATTATCTATGTTTTGACGAATCTCAATGGTTGCCGGGAACCATGCCCTCGCCAGTTTAAGGGCTTCTTTTATAATGTATTGAATTTTCAGAGGCTTCTTCTCCCGATCGTCCTGCCGACTGTAGTCGAGAATCTGTTGAGCAAGGTCTTTAGCACGATTGGCCGCTTTGATGATTTTTTTAAGGTTGCTCTTGACCCTGTTATGTTCAGGTACGTCATACATACTCATCTCGGCGTACCCGATTATCGGGAAAAGCATGTTGTTAAACTCGTGTGCAATACCACTGGCCATAGTTCCCATTGCTTCCATCTTGCGTGCCTGTTGAAGCTTATCTTTAAGTTTGGCCTTTTCTTTTTCTGCGTCATCGATTCGTAAGGCCATATTGATCTGAGCCGTGAACTCAACTTCGTCGAAGGGTTTTTTCAGGAAAGTATCAACTCCGGCCTCTAATCCTTTAACACGACTTATAGAATCCGATTTGACTTCCGTGATCATAATGGTTGGAATATGTTTGGTCTTTTCGTCAGATTTCAGTCTAATACAGACCTCATATCCGTCCATTCCCGAAATTTCAATACCTAATAGAATCACACCGGGTGACTCATTCTTTGCTTTTTCTATTCCTTGGAGCCCGGATTGGGCCGTGATCACCAGGCAGTCAGAAACGATCTTGTTCAATAAGGTGGAAATAGGAATTAGATCGTCCTCTTTATTGCTAATTAACAGTATCTTAGTCATAATTTTATATTTCGACCTTTCTACAATGTTTAAAAAACGCTCTTGTCTGAAAACGCTTTAATCTGGTTTTCTGTATAGCCGAGTCCCTGCATGATGGATTTCGTGCTTTCTCCGAAGCCGACCGGTTTCATCCGAACAGTGCCTGGGGTGCAGAAAAACATTTCCCTGCCTTCTGCGGTCTTCAAATTTAAAGACATATGTTCTTTGTTTCCATTGACCGTGGTACTCCTTTTTTCGAGACCTGTGGCCGAAACAAGTTCTCCCACAAAGCTCCCAACCACGACCTTACTTTTTATTTTAACGGGCATTCGACGTTTATCTGCGGTAACCCATACTTGAATTTTAGCATTTTTGCTTTTCTCAAATACACCCCCCACATGTTTTATCTCAGGTTCTATTAAATATGTATCATATGTACCGCTTGCCAATTTAAGTGTTTCTCTTTTTATAACAAATGCTTTGCCGATGATACATTTTTTCCCATCCGTTACCGGGCGTTCGATGATTAATTTTTCTTTGAGATCAAAAAGACGGATGTAATAAAAAGCAGATAACGGATCGAAAGATCCCTTTAATACGTCAATCGGTTCTCTGACATTTTTCTGAGTGGAATATTGAGCTTTGCTATTATCCCAATCGAAATCTACAACCACATCTCTCTTGGTTTTCCCTTCGCGCTGTTTTTTTTTATACAAGATTGTGTGAGTCATTTCAATGTCTGTATAGGCATCTATTCGATCCCGAACTTTATAAAAAAAATCGATAAATGAATTAGATTTGACCGTCAACACAAAGTGGTATGCTTTAACACCATTTATGGTTTCTATAGGGAGAATCTCCAAAATGCCTTCCCCGGCCGGCACAACCGTCCATTTAAGCTCAAAGGTCAGTTTTTCACCCGGATAAAAAGGAAAATCTTTTTCAACCGCTTCGATGTTTTCGTTTAGAATGAAAATCGTTAAAATTGCCGTAATAATGAATGTGATGCGCAACAAAACTTTTGTGTTTGAGTTATAGCTATATGGAAATACTGTTTTCATCACACGAACCTTAAAGGACGAAGGGCCTAAAACAAATCCGAAAAATCTGTATTAATAACATCAAACAGCTCTTCACCGATGGCAAGCCCTATGTCAATAAACTGTGGACCGTAATTTTTTCCGGTATCTGTACGGAATGTGTGCTTTATTTTAGCAATTTTTTTCATTCCGCCGGGATAAAGTTCCATAAATTTCACAACAGGAATTTTAAAAAATGATGCCATTGTCCACACGGTATCGCTAAAGTTGTCAGGCCCCCACTGAAATTTGTCGGCATCATAAAGGCAGTCGGAAACAAGAGAACCTTGCAGGGTGTTTGATTTTACAGTATTTTTAAAGGCTTCGTGGTTTCGAATGGCCAAACAAATGTCCTCGATTTCGTCAGAATCAAAGGGATATGTTTTCAGGACTTTCCTGGCGTAGGCAGCTCCCCGGACCGCGTGATTTTCTTGTTTGCGTTTGATATCGTGGAGAAGAGCAGCGCATTGGACAATAATGACTCTGCGATTCATAGCGTCATTGGAAGATCCGGCAAGTTTGTTCTCAATGATCATCAAGGCGCCGGCGTCCATGGCCACCTTTACGGCATGCTCAAGGCCATGTCCAAAGTCATCTTCTAACTTCTTGGCAACAAACGCTCGTAATTGAATAGTGAAGGGATTTGTTTCAAAATATTTACGGGACAATTCATTTGATAGAAAATGGTCCTGATAAAAATCAGGGGAAGGATAACGGGAAACAATCTGGAGGGCTCTTTTACGAATACGAGCATATATAAGCTTCATATCTTCGGATAAAAGTTAATAAAGTTCAGTTAAAAGTGTCTAAAGTGATCTAAAGTGCCTAAAGTTATGGTGTCGCTTCGCTCCGCTGATTTTATATAATTGACAGGATTCCTTAACTTTAGCTCACTTCAAACTCTTGCAGCGATTCTTCAGGCAGAGCCGGAGAACTCTGACATGGCTCTCCGAGGCGTAGGCTCTACGAGCCGGAGGCCCAAAGGACCAGGTTTTTCAGGGCAAAATAAATAAAATATAAATAAAATCAGAAAGATAAAATTTATTACAATTAATAATGCAAATTAACAAAGCAGATATTTCGAGTCAAGGTATTTTTCTTTTTCTCTTGTGTCTTAAATTGTAGTTTGCAATAGTTAAAAAAACTATGATATGTGGAAATTTTAAAAAATGTGCCAAGCATGGCATCGATTCAACCTTAAGATATGGACGAAGTCACTGAAAATAATCAGACCAGATTGACCTTCTTAGATATAAATCTGGCAAGGCAACTTTTCGGCGAGCATAACAGTAACCTTAAAAGAATTGCAGACACAGTAGACGTCTCTATCCATGCCAGGGGTAATACTATATTTATTCGGGGGGATACTGTTACAAGAAGCCTTGCCAAAAATATACTCAAACAACTTTACGGCCTGTTAAAAGATAAATATCCGGTTTATCCAAACGATGTTGATTATGCAATCAGGATTCTGAGCGGAGATGACCGTATTAAACTCAAAGATATTTTTCTGGACACGGTCTATATTACCTCGAAAAAGCGTAATGTAATTCCCAAAAGCCTTGCCCAAAAAGAATACATAGATGCCATTCGCACCTCTGATATGGTCTTCGGTATCGGCCCTGCCGGCACAGGCAAAACCTATCTTGCCATGGCAATGGCGGTCGCAGCACTTTCAAAAGGGATAATTAACCGTATAATCCTCACCAGACCTGCGGTGGAAGCCGGGGAAACGCTCGGATTTCTACCCGGGGATCTTGCGGAAAAGGTGGATCCGTATTTAAGACCTCTTTATGATGCGCTTCATGATATGATGCGATTTGAAAAAGTGTCGAACCTGATAGAACAGGGGGTTATAGAAGTGGCGCCTCTTGCGTTCATGCGAGGCAGAACCCTAAACGATTCTTTCATTATTTTAGATGAAGCCCAAAATACAACTTCTGAACAGATGAAGATGTTCCTGACCCGGATAGGATTTAGTTCCAAAGCGGTTATCACAGGAGACATAACCCAGATTGATCTTCCTGTCGATAGACCTTCAGGGCTTATTGAAGCAAAGAATATCCTTCAGGGAATAGACGGAATAAAATTTATCTTTTTTTCAAAAAGAGATGTGGTAAGGCACGGCTTGGTCCAGAAAATTATCAAAGCATATGAAGACCTGGATGCCAGCAGAAAAAATAATCACAAATTACAATGAAAACAGAAAAAGGCAAAATATCCGTAAGAATGTTTTTGGGAACCAGCGACCATGTCCGATGGGGTATCCTCGTCGGTGTCACAATAATTTTTACCATTCTCCTTTATCCCAACCTTGTTATCAAAAAACATTCTTACAAATTAGGTGATGTTGCCGCAAGAGATATCAAGGCCACAAAAGATTTTTTAATAGAAGACAGGGATGCTACAGAAGCCAACCGAAGGGAAGCTGTGGAAAAGGTTTTAACCGTCTACGACCATGACATAACCCTATCCGCAACAATCAACCAGAATGTAAAAAGAGCCTTTAATGATATTCGGACGGTTTTTAACGCTGGAAAAAATCAAACTAAGATTGCACCAAAACCATCAGAAAGCGAATCAACCGGTACAGTTAATAGAGCAACGTCCGTCCATGACCTTATATGGCAAAAGAAAGCCGATTTTGAAGGAAAAATCGGTATTTCTGTGAGTGACGGCGCTTATAACATCCTCGAAAAAGAAAAGTTCCCCCCAAATATTGCAAATCTTATTTGCAGCATTTCAAAAGAAATATTGGATAACGGTGTGGTTACAAACAAAGAGCTTCTCCTAAAAGAAACCGATAAAGGAATAATTTTAAGCAATATCACAACAAAAAAAGAATTGGTTGTTCATAACTTAAAGCATTTTTACGGTCTTGACCAGGCCAAAACCATGGTCAAAATCATAGGTCAACCCCTTCTCAAAAACATTGATTATACCCTGCGAAATATGATTGTCGATTTTGCACAAAGGCTTATCCATCCTAATATTACCCTAAACAGAAGTGAAACCGAGGAACGGAAAAAAAAGGCCGATGCAGAAATCAAGCCGGTATTTCACAAGATAAAAGCCGGGGAAATGCTGTTGCGCGAAGGAGAAAGAGTTACAAAAGTCCAGCTTTTAAAACTCAAGGCCTACCAGGAAGGGATAAAAAATGAACAGATTTTATCAAGTTCCATTGGATCCGCAATGATAATCCTATGCATCCTGATAACCACCTATATTCTTTATATACATCGTCAAAGTCGAATTGATCTTGCCAACAACAAAAATCTGCTCTTTATCGCCAGCGTTTTAGTAACCTTTTTTTTCATTGCCAGGATATCAGCGTCTTTGGCGGAATCTGTGGCCCATTATACTTCTTTCCCCGTATCTGCATCATCAATCTCTTATGGTATTCCCCTTGCTGCAGGCGCCATGACCATCTGCCTGTTTTTGGGCCTTGAACTGGCTATTCCCATAGCCATGCTCATTGCAATCGGTACAGCTGTCATTTTTAAAAACAGATTTGATATTTTTCTTTACTTTTTGATCAACAGTTCAATGGCGGCATTCTGGATGCAGAACTGCCGGGAACGCAAAGTATTTATAAAAGCCGGTTTAAAACTCGGATTAATGAATGTTATACTTGTAACGATTATAGACGCTTATTTAGGAGGTTCCTCCATTACCAAACTTCTGTGGGGCTGGGCCTTTGCGTTTACGGGAGGTGTGGGAGCAGGAATTGTCACCGCCGGCATCACACCGCTGATAGAAATAGCCTTTGGCTATACAACCGATATCAAACTTCTTGAACTTGCAAACCTTGAACAGCCTATCCTCAGGAGACTTATGATAGAAGCTCCGGGAACATATCATCATTCTGTGGTTGTCGGCACCATGGTTGAAGCCGCGGCCTCCGAAATCGGTGCGAATTCCCCGCTTGCCAAAGTTTGTGGTTATTATCACGATATCGGCAAGATAAAAAAACCCCTCTATTTTATTGAAAACCAGACCAACGGCATTAACAGACATGACAAGCTTGCCCCATCCATGTCAAGCCTTATCCTGATCGCTCACATTAAAGACGGCGTTGAGATCGCCAGAAAAAATAAACTCGGCCAGGTCATCATCGACACAATCAGACAATCCCACGGAACGAGCCTTATTAGTTATTTCTACGAAAAAGCAAAGCAATTAAAAGGTGAAGACGCAGTAAATATCGACAACTTCAGATATCCAGGTCCAAAGCCTCAGACCCGGGAGGCCGGACTTGTCATGCTGGCGGATATGGTTGAAGCAGCATCAAGAACACTTGCCAATCCCACACCGTCCAAAATCCAGGGACTTGTACAGAACCTGATAAACAAGGCATTTTCGGATGGTCAGTTAGACGATTGCGAGCTGACATTGAAGGATCTGCATAAGATTGCAAAAAGCTTTTATAAAATATTATCAGGAATGTACCATCACCGCATTGAATATCCCGAAAAACCTCTCCTTGCCAACGGAAAGGAAAAAAATGGAAGTCCTGTTAGACAACAGACAAAACAAATACAAGATATCTCTGAAAAAAATGCGACAAAAAGCCAGGGTCATCTTAAACGCCTTGGCCTGTCCTGATGCAGAGCTTTCCATCCTTATCGTAGATGATCCCAAAATAGGGGAGCTTAATAAAAAATATCTTGATCGATGCGGCCCCACCAATGTTATCGCATTTCCCATGCGCACAGGCCAATTTAATAACATAACCCCGCAGCTTCTCGGCGACGTGGTTATTTCCATTGAAACCGCCGCAAGGGAAGGAAAAATTGCAGGTATAAGTATGGAAGAACGTTTTACCCAGCTTTTAGTGCACGGCATCCTTCACCTGCTGGGTTATGAACATGAAAAAAATAAAACACAAGCATATGAGATGGAAAAAAAGAGCAATGAAATTCTTAAACTGATTAAAATCTAACCCGGACAAACCGGAAAAGTTACAAGTGACCTACAGTTTGAAGTGATCTAAAGTTGACGGTTTCGTAAAAAGCCCAACTTCTGCGTTGTGCTGCATTTCGCAATCATTCAACGTACGAAAAGTACGCCTCATGATTACAAAATTTGCACGCCTTGAGTTTGAACTTTTTACGAACCCGTCTAAATCGGACTTTTTACGAGTTCATCAAACCTTGAGACCTTTGCAAAACGCCCCCTTATGATCTAACCCTACCCTGCAACTCCTTTTGTCATCCCGGTCCTTGAACAAAGAATTCACTGTATTTTCGGATAGCTGCTTTTATAGCCGACAGGGAAAAGAATTTTAACATAAGGGCCGTGGGTACCATATCAAAAATAAAACCTAAAATTGCCGCCATCATAACGACAAATTCATGCAAAATGCTCAAATCTGAAAAAAATACCTCCACTTTACCCCACTCATAGTTCATTTTCCTTAATACTTTTAACATTTGTGAATTATTATAAAAAATATTGAATTTTATTTATTTTTTCCTTGACACTTATTAAAAAATGTACTTTTAACAAAAAGGTGGATTAAAGTGGATAATCATGGAGAAAAATGTTCCGAGGAAGCTCATTTCATACAATAGATTCAAAAGGGCGCATCATAATTCCGGCCAGGTTCCGTGATGTCATTAAAGCACAGGGATCAAATGGCGTGATGGTTTCCAGAATGGACGGGGGGCTTGTGGCCTATCCATATGATGAATGGCGTAAAATTGAAACCCGTATATTGTCCCTGGTCGAAAAAAGTGAGAACATGCGCCGATTTAGAAGGGTCTTCATCGGAGGTGCTTTTGAATGCTCCTGCGACAAACAGGATCGTATACTGATACCGCAGAATTTGAGACAGTATGCTGAAATCGACAAGGAGATTGTACTGGTTGGCGTCCTCGATCATTTTGAAATCTGGTCACGCAAAAGCTGGGACAGAGAAAATATACATCTGGAAAAAGACATGAAAAAGGAGGACGCAAGAAACGAAATCGCAAAATTAGGACTCTAATGGTGCCGTTCAAACATATCCCTGTAATGCTGCCTCAAGTGATCTGTTATCTTAATTGTACACCGGGAAAAATCTATGTGGACTGCACCCTTGGGGGTTCGGGTCATGCCGGGGCTATTTGCAAAAAAATTATCCCGGGAGGAATTTTCATCGGCATTGACCAAGATATAGATGCGGTCAGGAACGCAAAAAAGGTTCTAAAACCGTTTAATTTAATCATCCACCTCTTTCATGACAATTTTATTTATCTTCCTGAGCTTCTTCAACAATTAAAAATTGATGCGGCAGACGGCATTCTTCTTGATCTTGGAATTTCACTTCATCAACTCGAGTCGAGCGGTCGGGGGTTCAGCTTCAACAAAGATGAGCCGCTGGATATGCGGATGAACTTAAAATCGGATACAACAGCTGAAGATTTAATTAACAGCATGGATGAAAAAAACCTTAAGAAAATTTTTTACAAATTCGGAGAGGAGCGACGGGCAGGACAAATTGCGAAAAGAATAGTAACGCAACGGCAGCGCAAAGCCATCAGATCGAGCAGAGAACTGGCTCGAATCGTGTGCGATGCGGTTCCAAAAAAAAATTCATATAAGCAAAAAATCCATCCCGCCACACGGACGTTCATGGCGCTTAGAATCGCTGTCAACAGGGAACTCGAAATGCTCGATGTATTCATGGAGAATGTTGCGGACCTTTTAAACCCCAAAGGCCGCCTGTGTGTTTTATCTTTTCATTCCCTTGAAGACCGAATTGTAAAACATCGCATGAACGCCTTGGAAAAAGGGTGCATATGTCCTCCGGGTTTTCCCAAGTGTGTCTGCAATAAAAAATCATCGGTTCGAATATTGACGAAAAAAGTCGTACGCCCCACACAAGACGAGGTTACAAATAATCCCATGGCAAGAAGCGCAAAGTTAAGAGCCGTCGAAAAAATATGAGTGCTCCTAAAACGTTAAAAAATATTCGAAAGTCCGACGCAACGGTAATATTGATCATTTTCATGACCATTTTTCTTACGGAACTTCTGTTTTTTACCTGGTGCCGGGTCCAAACTATCGGAACAGGATATGAAATTTCAAGAGAGACCCAGCGTCATCAGGATCTCATAAACTTTCAAAATAACTTAAAGGTTGAACTGGCAAGGCTGAAATCTCCGGAGCGAATCGCTAAAATTGCAAAAAACCAACTCGGTCTTATAACGCCCACACAAGAGCAGATGATTATTATTCCATGAAACCGATTGAGAAAAAACATAAACATATAAGATTGCGCGTTATCATCGTGGGTTCTATTTTTAGCCTTTTTTTTACGGCAATTTGCGCCAAAGCGGTTTATCTTCAAGTGTTTCGCGGCTCCTGGCTGTCTGAAAAAGCAGCAAACCAATATGAAGTCTCCTGCAGAGCTTACGGAAAACGCGGAACCATATACGATACCAACCTCAAAGAACTGGCCATAAGTATCGATGTGACATCCATCGCCGCCCACCCTCCAAAAATAAAAAATGCACGGGCAACAGCAAAATCACTTTCTAGAGTCCTAAAAATTAATCGCAAATCTCTTGCCAGGAAACTGGCTTCCAACAAAAGTTTTGTGTGGATCAAGCGTAAGGCCACGCCCAAAGAAGCCGAAGCGGTCAAGAATCTTAACATTACCGGGGTAGATTTCATACCCGAACACAAGCGTTTTTATCCCAACAAAACCCTCGCTGCCCAGGTTCTTGGATTTACAGATATCGACGATCATGGGCTGGAAGGTATTGAGTTCTATTATAATGAATATCTGCAAGGTTCCACTTCCGACTACACGATTTTAAAAGATGCTCTGGGGCGGGGATTTGATGCTGAAAAAATAACGGGTTTAAATTATAAGGGGAATAATCTTGTCCTTACCATCGATAGCGTAATCGAATATATTACGGAAAAGGCGCTTGAAGAGGCGGTTAAAAAATTTTCTGCAAAATCCGGGATGGCAATCGTAATGGCGCCTAAAACAGGGGCCATACTTGCGCTGGCACACTATCCCTTTTTTAATCCCAATGCGATAAATAACTTCAGCCAGAAAATATGGAGAAACAGAATCATAACCGACCCGTTTGAACCGGGGTCAACCATGAAGATTTTCGCTGCGGCCTCTGCAATAGAAACCGGCAACTGCTCACCCAGTAGCATCTTTTATTGCGAAAACGGTGCGTACAAGGTCGGAAAGCACGTTATTCACGACACCCATGAGCATGGATGGCTCTCCCTGCAGCATATCATAAAATATTCAAGCAACATAGGGACCGTCAAATTCAGCGCAATCACAGGACCTAAATCTCTTTACAAAACCCTGCGTGACTTTGGTTTCGGAGCAAAGACCGAAATAGACTGTCCCGGGGAAACCGCCGGCATTCTGGCCCCTTACAAGCGATGGACAAAGATTGATGCCGGAACCATATCCTTTGGCCAAGGAATTTCGGTTTCCGCCCTTCAGCTTATCTCGGCCACATCCGCCATTGCCAATAAGGGCGTGCTCATGAAGCCCTATATTGTCCAGGCCATTACCGATCAAAATGGACAGCTCATAAAAAGCTTCGGCCCCAGGAAAGTAAAAAGGGTCATTTCGGAAAAAACCGCCAGGACTTTAGCCATGATCATGAAAACCGTTATTACCGAAGGCGGCACCGGGGTCAATGCCGCACTCGAAGGATATTCCGTCTGCGGTAAGACAGGAACCGCCCAGAAAATCGGCGAACAAGGGAAGTACGCCCAAGGGAAATACGTATCATCTTTTATCGGATTCTTACCTGAAAAAATGCCGAAAGCGGTGATCCTGGTAGTGATTGACGAACCTGAAAAACAACATTACGGGAGCATTGTTGCTGCCCCGGTATTCAAAAAGATCGCCCGCAAAACCCTTAATTATATGAACATACGCCCAAAAAGCAAAACCGGCAAATTAATTGTCTCTTTAAAGAGCGAAACAAGAGGATGAAACTTTCGAGTTTATTGAAAACGACTACGCCTGTAAGCTTTTACGGAACCGGTCCGACTGCCGGTCAGTTTTCACTTTCACCGGACCCTGAAATAGGTTCCGTGCATTACAGGGCCCAGGATGTTAAGCCGGGTGGACTGTTTGTTGCGATAAAGGGCTTAACCGCAGATGGTCATGACTTTATTGATGAAGCGCTGGCAAGGGGTGCATCCGCAATTGTTACCCAAAAACCCGTCATAAAAAAATCGATAATCATAGAGGTTAAAAACACCAGAAAGGCCCTTGGGGCAATATCAGATCAGTTTCACTCAAACCCGTCGGAACAGCTTTTTTTAATCGGAATAACCGGTACCAACGGTAAAACAACCACTGCATTTTTAGTCGAGCATCTGCTTTCAGAGGCCGGCATCAAGGTCGGTGTCATTGGAACACTAAATTACCGATATTCCGGTAAAACGTTTCAAAACCCCATGACAACTCCGGAATCTTACGATCTGCAGAAAATTCTGGCTGAAATGCTCAAAAGCGGCATCACCCATGTGGTTATGGAAGTTTCTTCCCACGCCATCGACCTTGACAGGATTTGCAATTGCAGATTCAATCTCCTGGTCTTTACCAATCTGACCCAGGACCACCTGGATTATCACGGAAATATGAATTCATACTGGTCCTGCAAAAAAAGACTTTTTACACAAATACCCGATCACGGATCAGTAAACGACCGGGTTTTCACTGTAATAAATCACAATGATGAAAAGGGAAAGGAGCTTATAAAGCTGCTTGAAGAAAGCATTGGGAAACCGTCAGTGTTTTCGGCGGGCTTTTCCAATGGCAACAGTATATGGGCCAAGGACATAACGCATGGCCTGACCGGTATTTCCGGTAAAATTATTACACCGGCCGGCTCTTTTGAATTTAAATCACCCCTTGTGGGAAAACATAACCTGGAAAATATTCTCTGCGCCGCAGGAGTCGGTATTGTGCTCAATCTCTCTTTAGATTCCATCAAAACGGGCATCCAAGCAGTTTGCACAATACCCGGTCGTCTTGAATCAATCCCCAATAATATCAATCGGTTTGTATATGTTGATTACGCTCATACTCCGAATGCTCTTGAAAATGTACTGTCTGCGCTAAAATTTTCGGCCACCGGCAGAATAATCTGTGTATTCGGATGCGGCGGCAACCGGGACAAAACCAAACGGCCCCTGATGGGGCAAACAGCAGCAAGACTCTGTGATCTTACAGTGATCACATCGGACAATCCCAGAACAGAGCCGCCCATGGAAATTATTGAACAAATCGTTCAGGGTGCAAAGAAAACGACTTCCAACGTTTATAGGCCGGCCGATCTGTCAACCGGTCTCCGGAAAAAAGGATATGTTGTGGAACCGGACCGTAAAAGGGCCATAGGGCTTGCAATTACGGCGTCCCGGGCGGGCGATATCGTTTTGATTGCCGGCAAGGGGAATGAAACGTATCAGATCATAGGAAACAATACCATCAGTTTTGATGACAGGATTGAGGCAAAAACAGCACTTTCCAAACTGGAAATTCAAGGTTCAGAGCACAACACATATGATTATCCCAAACCCGAAACCCGAAATCCCATCCCCTGGACCACTGCTGAAATTCTTGAGGCCACGGGGGGAAACCTTTTATTGGGTGATCTTAAACACTCTTTTTCAGGCATATCCATCGATTCGCGAAGCATATCAGTGGATGAACTCTTTGTTGCCATTAAGGGAGATACCCATGACGGCCATAGTTTTACCGGCGATGTAATTGAGCACGGAGTCAGCGGCCTTTTGATAGACAGGGCCAATACCCATACGCTGCCCGGCAAGGAATCCACGGAAAATGGTATTGTCTGTATAACGGTAAGCAACACCATCAGAGCGTTGGGCAACCTCGCCGCGTTTAATCGAAAACGCTCAAATGCGGCAGTGGTTGCCATAACCGGCTCAAACGGTAAAACCAGCACCCGCAAAATGACGGCGGGGGTGGTTTCCAGACGATTTTCCACGCTATCTACTTCCGGAAATTTAAATAACCAGATCGGGCTTCCCCTTACCCTGCTGAATCTTAACTTAAACCACAGATGGGCTGTGCTGGAGCTGGGCATGAACAGTCCCGGAGAAATAAAACGCCTCGGAGAAATCTGTTCCCCGGATATCGGCGTTATCACAAACATCGGTCCCGCACACCTTGAAGGGTTGGGGTCTCTGGATGCGGTCATGCAAGCCAAAGGAGAACTTTTAGAGGAAATCAAGCCGAATGGGACAGCGGTTTTGAATGCGGATGACCCGAGAGTTTTACAGCTGGCCCATTACACTTCCAGGAAGGTTCTGTTTTTCGGGCGTTCAAAAAACGCCCGGATAGGAGCTCTGTCGGTAAAGGGAACAAAGACCGGTCTGTCTTTTTCCCTGATGCTTCCTGAGGAAAGCATTACCGTGGATTTAAAAACTCCGGCCGTTTTTATGATTTCAAACGCGCTTGCAGCGGCAGCCGTCGGATATCTGTTGGGTTTAACCGCCGAAGAAATAAAAGATGGCCTTGAAGATTTTAAACCGGTTACGGGAAGGATGAACATTCTTAAAACCGGGAGGGGAATAACTATCATTGACGATACCTATAATGCCAATCCGGATTCAATGAAAGCAGCCATAAATACGATCAGGTCATTGAAGGGGAATAACACGGGAATTCTGGTTGCCGGCGATATGCTTGAGCTTGGGGAGCATGCAGAATCCATGCACAAAAATATCGGCCGAATAGCCGCCGGATCAGATATCGCCAAACTTTATGTTACCGGTGAGTTCGCCAGAACCGTGGCCGCGGGCGCCATGGACCAAGATATGAATCCCCGTGATATTTTCACAGGTTCTAAAGAAGAAATTCTGGAAGATATCAAAGACCGGCTTGGCCCGGGCGACTGGGTTCTTGTGAAGGGGTCCAGGGGAATGACCATGGAAACGATTGTTCAAGGGCTATTGGCCTGGGCCAACCAATAACTGATAAGTACATTAAGTGCCTAAAGTGATCTAAAATGCCTAAAGTGCCTAAAGTCGAGGAAAGCGCTTTCAGCGCAAATCAGTTTTTACTTAAATTGATAGTGCCGAAGGCACATGCATTAACTTTAGCTCACTTTAGTTCACTTCAAACTTTAGGCACTATTAGGATAATGCTTTTACAAGCATAGATAGATTATCTCTGACCTGAATCAATGAATCAGATTTTTAATAAGTAAAAAAAATATGCTCTATCATCTACTATATCCGCTTCACACATCTTTATCGGTGTTTAATGTATTTCGGTACATTACCTTCCGGACCATCTATGCCAGTCTGACGGCTTTTTTAATCTGTTTTATTATGGGTCCGTGGGTCATTCGAAAACTAAGCTATTTGCAGATCGGGCAGTATATACAAGAAGACGGTCCGCAAACCCACCACAAAAAGGCCGGCACGCCGACCATGGGCGGAACCCTGATAATTTTTTCCATCATCGTTTCAACACTGTTATGGGCCAATTTAACCAATTATTACGTCTGGATCGTCCTTTTGGTCACCCTCGGATACGGCGGAATCGGTTTTATTGACGACTATCTTATGCAAATCAAAAAGCGTAATAAAGGGTTAAGTGTTCGAAACAAATTTCTGCTACAGGCGATTCTGGCCATTGTAACCGGGGTCCTTATTTGCTCATACGCGGGCTTTTCCACCCGGGTAACCATTCCGATTTTTAAAAATATTTCACCGGATCTAGGAAAAGGATACATCCTGTTTGCCGCCCTTGTTATTATCGCCTCATCAAACGCAGTCAATATCACGGACGGCCTTGATGGTCTTGCCATCGGACCTTTTATCATCGCTTCAGCCGCATATATGATCTTTGCTTATGTAACCGGACATTTCAAAATCGCCAATTACCTGCAGCTCAGATATGTGGCCGGAAGCGGCGAAATCGCCATTTTCTGCGGCGCTTTGGCCGGATCAGGTTTGGGTTTTCTGTGGTTCAATTCATACCCTGCACAAATTTTCATGGGCGATGTGGGTTCTCTTGCCCTGGGAGGGGCGATCGGCACCGTGGCGGTTATTATCAAACAGGAGATACTGCTCATTCTGGTCGGCGGGCTCTTTGTCATTGAAACACTATCCGTAATTTTTCAGGTCGGTTTTTTCAAAATAACCAAAGGACGCAGGATTTTCAGAATGGCTCCTCTTCACCATCATTTTGAACTTAAAGGATGGCCTGAACCCAAGGTTATTGTGCGATTCTGGATAATTGCAATCGCACTGGCACTGCTTGCCATGAGTACGCTGAAGCTTAGATAAGACATAGGTAATGGGTAATAGGTAAATGATATAAAATTCATAACTTGTAACCCAACCCGGATAAACCAGAAAAGTTACAAGTGATCTAAAGTTTGAAGTGAGCTAAAGTTAAGGAGTCGCTACGCTCCGGCTTTTATACAAATTGGAAGTATTCCTTAACTTTAGGCACTTTAGATTACTTGAGGCATTTCACACTTAATTGGTTAAGCATTTTTTTGCCACAAAATGCATAAAATTTACAACTAAGCGCCTATATAAACCTTTTCATCAACTCATCAATAACTTCATCCACATTTTCCCAAGTAACCCCAAATTGTCGGCAG
>JAUVTO010000032.1 GCA_030601485.1 Desulfobacterales bacterium
AAAGTCCAACTTCTGCGTTGTGCTGCATTTCGTAATCATTCAACGTACGAAAAGTACGCCTCATGATTACAAAATTTGCACGCCTTGAATTTGAACTTTTTACGAAACCGTCTAAATCGGACTTTTTACGAGTTCATCAATCTTAACCCTAACTGCGAAACATGTAAACAAGGAGTAAACTAAAAACATGCCGAAGCGGGGTAAAAAATATTTAAAATCGAGCAAAAAGGTAGATGTTGGAGCAAAGCATATTTTTAGCGACGCCGTCAAATTAGTAATCGATTCATCTTATGCCAAATTTGATGAAACGGTTGACGTTGCCGTCCGTTTAGGTGTGGATCCAAGGCATGCCGATCAGATGGTTCGAGGCACCGTCATTCTGCCCAATGGTCTTGGCAGGGAAGTAAAAGTCCTGGTATTTGCTAAAGGGGAAAAGGAAAAAGAGGCCCTGGACGCCGGTGCGGATTTTTCCGGGAATGACGAATTAATAGAAAAGATTAAAAACGGGTGGTTCGGCTTTGACAAAGCTGTTGCTACTCCCGACATGATGGGTTCTGTTGGAAAGATAGGAAGGCTGCTCGGTCCCAGAGGGCTCATGCCCAATGCAAAAACCGGAACCGTAACTTTTGATGTAGCGAGAGCGGTGCAGGAGCTAAAAGCAGGGAAAATTGATTTCAAGGTTGAAAAAGCCGGAATTGTCCATGTTCCAATGGGCAAAGTTTCTTTCGGTGCAGAAAAGATTATGGAGAATGCAGCGGCCTTTTTAGAAACTATCGTTCGTCTCAAACCGGCTTCCAGTAAGGGGACTTATCTGAAAGGTATCGCCATTTCAACGACCATGGGACCTGGCATCAAGATAGATGCTGCCAGTGTCAAGGACTTATTCAAATAAGTTTGCTTCCATAAAGGCATTTCAAACTTTAGCTCACTTTAGGCGCTTAGTAATTATTTTTGTGTTTTTTATGGCAAAAAATTGCTTAGACAATTAAGTGTGAAGTGCCTAAAGTGATCTAAAGTGCCTAAAATTAAGGAATACTGCCAATTTGTATAAAAGTTGGAGCAAGGCGACTCCTTAACCCTGGCCCAGACCGATCACCAATACTCTGTACTTAAAAAGTCATGTTTGTAATGGTGCATAAGTCAAATCAATATATGAACGATTAGCACCAGGGCGGGCTTTAGCTCACTTCAAACTTTAGCTCACTTGTACACTTGTAACTTTTCCGGCTTGTCCGGGTAAAAAGAGCCTGAATGGCTATTTTGCATATTGTTTCCGAACTAAAATATTTCTGTCAAAGACCGTAGGTGCACATATTTTGTGTTTAATCGGTTTTGCCGGCCTACCGAGACACTTTATGTTTATAAGTTGTTCCCTCCGGTATTTGCGGATTAAGGAAGGAGGTGTTGTAAGTTGTGAAGCTGGAAAAAAAGAAAGAGATTGTCAAAAATCTGCATGAAAAATTTGCAAGGTCCAAAGTCGTCATCGTTACAGACTGCAAAGGACTTGATGTTTCAACAATGAATGATTTGCGAAGGAAGCTCAGAGAGTTTGAGATTGAATATAAGGTGGCAAAGAATTCGCTGCTTATCAGAGCTTCCGAAGAGACAGATGTCGGATTGATAAAAGATTGTTTTAAAGGTCCGAGTGCCGTTGCATTAAGCTATAACGACCCGATTGCACCTGCAAAGGTTTTGATAAAATTTTCTGACGAGCATGAAAAGCTTAAAATTAAGACCGGTGTTATGAACGGCAAGGTGATCGATTTAAACGCCATTAAGGCGATGTCGGTCCTTCCTCCCCGTGAGGTCCTTTTAGGGCAATTTCTGTCCGTCGCCAATGGTGTCCCGGCAGGTTTTGTCCGGGTTCTTAACGCTGTACCGGTAAAGTTCTTAAACCTATTGCAGGCCGTCAAGGAACAGAAAGAGTCGGTCTGATATTCGATACAAATAGAAAAACATTAATTGAAAGTTACTATGGAGGAAAAATAAAATGGCGGATATTACCAAAGATAATGTAATTGAATTTATAGCAAATATGACTGTACTTGAACTGTCTGAGCTCGTTAAGGAAATGGAAGAAAAATTCGGTGTTTCCGCAGCCGTACCTGTTGCGGTGGCGGCTGCCGTTTCCGGGGAGGCCGCCGGCGCTCAGGCGGAAGAAAAGACCGAGTTTGATGTTATTCTGACAACGTTTGGCGATAAGAAGATCCAGGTTATCAAGGAAGTCAGGGCGATTACAGGTCTGGGTTTAAAAGATGCCAAGACCCTGGTTGATGAAGTCCCAAAGCCTGTCAAGGAGGGCATTTCTAAAGAGGATGCTGAAAAAATTAAAAGCCAGCTTGAAGAAGCCGGTGCTCAGGTTGAAATAAAATAATATATAATTAGGTGATAGGTAATGGGTTATAGTGTACAGGGAAAAACAATTTTGATCCTATAATCCATAACCTATAGCCATATATACTATATCGGAGATGCCATGTCAGAAAGGATTTTGGCAAATAAGCGTAAAAGAAAAAACTTCGGCAAGATAGAAAAGATCGTTGAAATTCCTGATCTTATCGCGGTTCAGCGGGAATCGTACGGCCGGTTTTTACAAATGGATGTTCCTCCGGAAAAACGTAAAGACATTGGTCTGCAGGCCGTATTTAAGTCCGTATTTCCGATAAAGGATTTTACCGGAAGTGCTTCCCTTGAATTCGTATCTTACAGATTTGCCGAGGTTAAGAACGACATTAAGGAGTGTATCAACAGGGGAATGACCTACGAAATTCCTGTTCGAATCACTGTCAGGCTCGTGGTATATGATATTGATAAGGATACCGGAGTTACCAATATCCGCGATATCAAGGAGCAGGAGATTTACTTCGGAACAATTCCTTTAATGACAGACAATGGTACGTTTATCATAAACGGAACCGAACGTGTTGTGGTAAGCCAGCTCCATAGATCTTCAGGAGTGTTTTTCAATCATGATAAAGGCAAGACACATTCGAGCGGCAAGGTTATATATACCTCCAGGATCATTCCGGTACGAGGATCATGGATTGATATGGAGATCGATCACAAAGGGATTGTCTATATTCGGATCGACAGGCGGCGTAAGTTTCCTATTACAATCCTTTATAAAGCGATTGGATATACTTCCGAAGACCTCTTGTCTTATTTTTATGAAACAGAAAGGTTTGTTGTCCGTGGCAAACGGATATTCAAGAAGTTTGATGAAAATTCCCTGCGAGGGCAGCGCGCCAGCAGTGATATTAAAGATTCTGAAACGGGCGAGCCTATTGTTCTGAAAGGACGTGTATTTACCAAAGCCGCGATTAAAAAGCTTAAATCCGCGAATTTGGAATTTATTCCGATAGGTGTTGAAGATATTCTCAACAAGGTGTTTGCAAAGACAATCGTTGACCCTGGTAGTGGAGAAACCATCGTAACATGCAACCAAGTTTTTACCCAAGAAATTTTCCAGGCCTTGCTTGATGCCGGTATAAATGAATTTGAACTCCTTCTCATCGATGGGGTAACCAGTAGTGACTCCATCCACAAAACCCTGATTCTGGATAAGGTCGAAACAAAATATGACGCACTTATTGAGATATACCGAAGGCTTCGACCCGGCAATCCCGCGACACTGGAAGTGGCCCAGGAATTTATTGACCACATGTTTTTCAAGTCTTCCTATTACGACCTTTCCGGTGTTGGTCGAATGAAGATTAACCTTCGATTGGGCATTAATTCTTCCATCGATTTAAGAACACTGAGAAAAGAGGATATACTCCTTACGGCTAAAACCCTTGTAAAGCTGAAAGATACACAGGGAGCTGTTGATGACATCGATCATCTCGGAAATAGAAGGGTCCGTGCGGTTGGTGAACTTTTGGAAAACCAATATCGTATCGGACTGGTCCGCATGGAACGTGCTATTAAAGAACGGATGAGCCTCCAGGAAGTTGATGCGCTTATGCCGCACGACCTTGCAAATTCAAAGCCGGTTTCCGCCGTGGTTAAGGAATTTTTCGGAACCAGTCAGCTCAGTCAATTCATGGATCAGACCAACCCGCTTTCGGAAACCACCCACAAAAGACGTTTGAGCGCCCTGGGTCCGGGGGGATTAACCCGTGAACGAGCCGGCTTTGAGGTCAGGGATGTGCATCCGTCACATTACGGGCGGATATGTCCCATAGAGACACCGGAAGGTCCCAATATCGGTCTTATTGTTTCCCTGGGCACTTATGCCCGGGTTAATGAATATGGATTTATTGAAACGCCATACAGCATTGTAAAGGATGCAAGTGTATTGAAGGATGTTAAGTTCTTAAGTGCCTTTGAAGAAAAAGATCATCCGATTGCCCAGGCTAATGCACCTGTTGATGAAAATAAAAGATTTGTCAAACCCCTGATAACGTCACGGGTAGAAGGGGAATTCATGATGGTCAAGTCCGAAGATATCGAGCTAATGGATATCTCTCCCAACCAGCTGGTGAGTGTTTCCGCATCCTTGATTCCGTTTTTGGAAAATGACGACGCAAACCGGGCGTTGATGGGATCGAACATGCAACGCCAGGCTGTTCCATTGCTTGTAAACCGGGCGCCTCTGGTGGGGACAGGGGTTGAGGGCGTGGTGGCCAGAGATTCAGGCGTTACGGTAGTTGCGCGGCGTGATGGCGAGGTGGTAGATGTTGAGGCTTCCCGCATTGTTCTCAAACATGAGCCCGAAGACCATGAAGATTCAGAAATGCCTGTGACGGTTTACGAGCTTTCAAAGTTTATACGGAGCAATCAGAATACATGCTTTAATCAGCGCCCGATTGTTAGAAAAGGGCAAAAAGTCAATGCCGGAGAAATTATTGCGGACGGGCCTGCCACAGAAAAGGGCGAGCTCGCCCTGGGCAAAAACATAATGGTGGCATTCATGCCGTGGGGCGGATATAATTTCGAAGATTCGATTCTGGTGGGCGAAAGGCTTCACCGGGACGGCGTGTACACATCTGTACACATTGAAGAGTTTGAAGTTGTGGCCAGAGATACCAAGCTGGGCAAAGAAGATATCACGCGGGACATTCCAAATGTGGGTGATGAGGCCTTAAAAGATCTGGATGACAGCGGTATTATAAGGACCGGCGCTGAAGTCAGTCCCGGAGATATTCTGGTGGGAAAAATTACGCCCAAAGGTGAAACACAACTTTCTCCTGAAGAAAAACTTTTAAGGGCCATATTTGGTGAAAAAGCCGGAGATGTAAAAGATAGTTCTTTACGAATGCCGCCCGGTGTCCATGGAATCGTTGTGGATGCAAAGGTGTTTTCTCGGCGTGGTGTTGAGAAAGATGACCGCACCCGTTTTATCGAAAATCAAAAGATTGCTGCTCTTGAAAGAAACAGGGATGATAAGCTTGCAGTCATTAAGGACGTGGTTTACACACGGTTTGAAAAATTGCTTGTGGGCCAGGAATGTCTCAAATCCCTGAAAAAAGGCAAGAAGGTTCTGGTTACAAAAGGGAGCAAGATAGATACCGGAATTCTGTCCAAGATACCCGTGGCGGAGCTCGAGGGGATTGAACTTAAAAGCCCCGAACTGAACGAACAGGTCCATGATATTCTTGAGCGATATAGAAGCCAATGCGAGCTTTGCAGAAGGTCCTTTGAAAAAACTATCGCCAGGTTCGAAAAAGGGGATGATCTTCCTCCCGGCGTAGTCAAAATGGTTAAGGTCTACGTGGCCATGAAGCGCAAGCTGTCCGTAGGTGATAAAATGGCAGGCCGACACGGTAACAAGGGGGTGGTATCGAAAATTCTTCCCCAGGAAGACCTTCCTTATTTTGAAGACGGAACCCAGGTTGATATGGTCCTGAATCCCCTTGGAGTCCCTTCCAGGATGAATGTGGGGCAGGTTTTGGAAATTCATTTGGGTTGGGCTGCCAAAGGCCTTGGCGATCAGCTTAATACTCTCCTGCAACAAAGAAAAACAGAAGCTATTCGAGAGAAACTCAAACGAATATTCTCTGAACCGTCCGCCCGGGAAATGATAGACGGCTTTGATGATGAAGACCTGTACGAATATGCAGACAATTATAGAGACGGTGTTCACATGGCCACACCGGTTTTTGATGGTGCTGGAGAGGATGAGATAAAGTCTCTTCTCGCCGAGGCGGGGCTTCCCACAGTTGCGCAGACCACATTGTACGACGGGCGTACCGGAGAGGCTTTTAAAGAAAAGATTACCGTTGGTACGATGTATGTGTTGAAACTCCATCACCTCGTGGATGACAAGATTCACGCCCGGTCTATCGGTCCATATTCACTGGTGACACAGCAGCCCCTTGGCGGAAAGGCCCAGTTCGGAGGCCAGCGTCTGGGTGAGATGGAGGTCTGGGCCATGGAGGCCTATGGAGCGTCGAATACTCTTCAAGAATTTTTAACCGTAAAGTCGGATGACATGGCAGGCAGGACTCGCATGTATGAAAAGATTGTAAAAGGTCAGAATACATTAGACCCGGGCTTGCCCGAGTCCTTCAAGGTCCTGACAAAAGAATTGAAGAGTTTGGGTTTGGACATAACCCTTATGGAGGGAAAGTAATCCATGGAAACCATATACGATTTTTTTACGAAACCGATCGATCCAAAACTTTATACCGGTGTTAAAATTTCCCTGGCATCCCCCGAGCAGATTTTAAAATGGTCCCACGGGGAGATTAAGAAGCCGGAAACCATTAATTATCGGACGTTTAAACCTGAACGCGACGGTCTTTTCTGTGCCAAGATATTCGGCCCAACAAAGGACTACGAATGCAATTGCGGCAAATACAAGCGGATGAAACACAGGGGCGTTATTTGTGAAAAATGCGGTGTGGAGGTCATTCAATCCAAGGTGCGGAGGGAGCGAATGGCGCACATCGAACTCGCCTCACCGTGTTCCCATATATGGTTTTTGAGAAGCCTTCCGAGCAAGATCGGCAATCTGCTCGATTTGACGTTAAAAAGTCTTGAAAAAGTGATTTATTTTGACAGTTACATTGTGATTGATCCCAAGGATACGGACCTTAAGCATAATCAACTTCTATCCGAGGAAAAATATCGAGAAGCATGTGAGGTTTACGGGACAACATTCGAAGCCGGCATAGGGGCCGAGGCTGTCAAAAAACTGCTGGGGAAAATCGATCTCGATACGGTATATAAGGAGCTGAGAGTTGATATTAGTTCCACTCGTTCTATGACAAAGAGACAAAAGCTGTCCAAACGGCTCAAGATTGTCGAAGCATTCAGGCGGTCGGGAATAGATCCGACCTGGATGATAATGGATATTATTCCGGTTCTGCCGCCGGATTTGCGGCCCCTTGTCCCTCTGGAAGGCGGAAGATTTGCAACATCTGATTTGAATGACCTGTATCGCAGGGTCATTAACCGCAATAATCGGTTAAAACGACTTATCGAGTTAAAGGCTCCCGACATTATCGTACGGAATGAAAAAAGGATGCTTCAGGAGTCAGTGGATGTTCTTTTCGACAACGGTCGGCACGGCAGAGCGATT
Organism: Desulfobacterales bacterium; assembly: GCA_030601485.1. Lineage (GTDB taxonomy): Bacteria > Desulfobacterota > Desulfobacteria > Desulfobacterales > UBA11574 > S5133MH16. The sequence goes on from JAUVTO010000032.1 coordinate 7,526, forward strand.
ATGGGAACCAATAAACGACCGTTAAAGTCGCTCAGTGATACATTGAAAGGCAAACAGGGGCGTTTCCGACAGAATCTTCTGGGCAAAAGGGTCGACTATTCCGGCCGTACCGTTATCACCATAGGACCGGATCTCAGGCTACACCAGTGCGGTCTGCCCAAAAAGATGGCTCTGGAGATGTTTAAGCCGTTTATTTATTATCGTCTTGAGCAAAAAGGACTCGTATCCACGGTAAAGAGTGCCAAGAAGATGGTGGAAAGAGAAGCACCGGAGGTTTGGGACACATTAGATGATGTGGTAAAGGAGTACCCGGTTCTATTAAACCGGGCCCCTACGCTTCATCGGCTGGGAATTCAGGCATTTGAGCCTATTCTCATTGAAGGCAAGGCCCTGCAGCTTCACCCGCTGGTTTGTACGGCATTTAATGCAGACTTTGACGGCGATCAGATGGCGGTTCATATCCCCCTTTCAGTTGAGGCTCAGATAGAGGCCAGGATATTAATGCTGTCCAGTAACAACATTCTTACTCCTTCAAATGGAAGCCCTATCATTGTGCCGAGTCAGGATATTGTTCTTGGTATTTATTACATGACAAGAGGAGTTTCCGGCTCCAGAGGCGAAGGTAAAATATTTGCAAATCCTGAAGAAGTTCGATGTGCATACGATGCAAAAGCCGTTGATCTTCATGCCAGAATTATCGTTCGTATGGAGGGAGAACGGTTTAATACCACTGTGGGGCGTATCCTGTTGTGGGAAATTATACCCAAAGATAACATTATGATGATACGTCATATCAAGGTTTTTGATGAAGAAGAGGCCGGGACCGTTTTAGGAAAGCTGCAGGCCGGTACGGATTTTACTGAAATGGTCGCCCAATATTCGAAAGGCCCCGAGAGGGACAATCAAGGGCTTGTCGGCCTATTCAGAAAGGACGAATTCAAGCGGATGTTCAGTATTTCAGATGAAGACACGGAAAAAGTTTTTGCTCTGGAAGAAGAGGGGATAAGCAGCGTTATTTTTGCAGACCAAGCGTATAATATTTTACAGGTGATTGAAAAACGTCCCGAGATACCTTTTTCTATGGTAAACAATGTCAGGGATAAAAAGACCCTTAGCGAACTTGTGAATTATGCATACCTGAATCTGGGACCAAAAGCTACGGTTATCCTTTCCGACAGATTGAAAGATATCGGTTTCAAATATTCAACCCGGGGCGGGCTTTCCATTTCCATCGACGCCATGATCATACCGTCTGCCAAATGGGATATTTTGGAAAATGCCGAGAAGCAGGTTGAAAAAATCGGCCATCAATACATCGAGGGTCTTATTACACAGGGTGAAAAATATAACAAAGTTGTCGATATATGGGCAAAAGCAACGGACGATGTGGCAGATGAAATGATGAAATCCATGCGAATGGCCCCCGCAACCGACTCTGATGGAAACATTGTTTTGGATGAAAACGGAGAGCCTATTATAGAAGAAAGTTTTAACCCAATTTTCATGATGGCTGATTCCGGGGCCAGAGGGAGCAAAGATCAGATGCGTCAGCTTGCGGGGATGCGAGGACTGATGGCGAAACCATCGGGTGAAATCATTGAAACGCCCATCAGTGCCAATTTCAGGGAAGGCCTTTCCGTGCTTCAATATTTCATTTCCACTCACGGCGCCAGGAAGGGCCTTGCGGATACGGCCTTAAAGACCGCAAACTCGGGATATCTTACCCGTCGGCTTGCCGATGTTGCCCAGGATTGTATTGTTACGGAAGACGACTGCGGAACCATACTTGGCGTTGAGGTTGAATCTCTGATTGAAGGCGGCGAAGTGATTCAGCGTCTCGAAGAACGTATTTTAGGGCGTGTCGCCGCAGAGGATATCCATGATCCGTTTACCGATGAAGTGATTGTAAGGATCGGAGAAGACCTGGACGAAGACGCTGTAAAGGTTATTGAAGATGCAGGAATTACCGGTGTGAGAATAAGGTCGGTTCTTACATGCAAAAGCGTTTATGGTGTGTGTGCAAAGTGTTATGGCCGGGACCTTTCCCACGGAGCAAAAGTTGAAATCGGTCAGGCGGTGGGAATTCTTGCGGCTCAGTCAATCGGTGAGCCCGGGACCCAGTTAACCATGCGTACATTTCACATTGGAGGAACTGCCAGACGCATGATTGAGAAGGCCGATATTAGATCCCGGTCCGAAGGTAAGATTAAATTTGTTAATCTTAACTTTGTGGAAAAAGATGGAAATATATTTGTAGTTATGAACCGGCGGGGGGGTGAAATCGCCATCGTTAGCGATACCGGACGCGAAAGAGAAAAGTTTCCTGTTATTTACGGCGCCCACATTGAGGTAAAAGACGGTGATAAAGTTAAGGTTGGAGACCTTCTGGCAACCTGGGATCCCTTTACAACACCCATTATTTCAGAAGTCGACGGGACCGTTAAATTCGGTGATGTCATATCCGGCAAGACCATGCAGGAGAAGGTTGACCCGGTTACCGGAAAATCCAGCCGTACCATCATCGAATCCAAAAGTGGAGAGGACCGTCCGAGGATTTCAATCAAAGACAAAGATGGAAAAACAGTGAGCCTGGCCGGGTCATTGGGGATGGCGCGATATTTGATGCCGACAGACGCTATTTTGCTGGTTGAAGAAGGAGATGAGGTTAAGGCGGGTGAGGTGATCGCAAAGCTTCCCAGAGCAACTACCAAAACAAAGGATATTACCGGTGGTCTTCCAAGGGTGGCTGAACTTTTTGAGGTTCGAAAACCAAAAGAAACGGCGCTGTTAAGTGAAATCGACGGATATGTTTCCATATCCAAGGCCACCAAAAAAGGCAAACAGAAAGTTACCATTACCCCTGTAGATGTTGGTGAAAAGAAGGAATATCTGATTTCACGCGGCAAACATATAAACGTTTATGAAGGGGATTATATCAGGGCGGGCGAGGCACTGATAAGCGGTTCGGCTATTCCTCAAGACATATTGAATATCAAGGGTGAAATTGCATTGGCACGCTATCTTGTTGACGAAGTCCAGGAGGTTTACCGCTTACAAGGCGTCCGGATAAATGACAAGCATATCGAGGTTATTGTACGGCAAATGATGCGGCGTGTTAAAGTCATTGAACCCGGTGATACCGATTTTATTATTGAAGATCAGGTTGATAGAAAGCTCTTTGAAGAAGTTAACCGGGAAGTAATTGAAAAAGGAAAGAAGCCCGCTGTTGCCGACCATCTTATATTAGGGATTACCAAGGCATCACTTTCCACGGAAAGCTTTATATCTGCCGCTTCATTTCAGGAGACGACCAAAGTCCTCACAAATGCCAGCATTGCCGGCAAGGAAGACTATCTTCAGGGACTTAAAGAGAACGTTATTATGGGAAGAATCATTCCTGCGGGAACCGGCCTTAATGAGTACAGAGATGTTCAGGTTGAAGCCGGTTAAAAATTGTTTGGAAATAATGGATTATTTTTATATAAAAGGCTTGACAATTTAATGATAGATGACTAAAAATCAACCTTTTGTCGATACGTCCCAATTATGAATATAAAAGGATTTAGGGGAGAAAATGCCGACCATTAATCAGTTAGTAAGAAAAGGAAGGAAGCGAATAAAGAAAAAGACAAATACCCCGGCGCTAAAGGGTGCTCCCCAGAAAAGAGGCGTCTGTACACGGGTTTATACTTCAACACCCAAGAAGCCCAATTCCGCCTTGCGGAAAGTTGCCAGAGTCAGACTGACCACCGGGGTAGAAGTTACCGCATATATACCCGGCATAGGACATAATCTCCAGGAACATTCGGTTGTTCTTGTTCGTGGTGGACGGATTAAGGACCTGCCTGGTGTAAGGTACCATATTGTCAGGGGCACTCTGGATACACTTGGCGTAGAGGATCGAAAACAGGGCAGATCAAAATACGGCTCAAAGAAACCCAGGTAGCAAAATGTTACAAGATAAATGATGTGCGATATACCATGTCCGAGTCTTGTTGCATGAAAATAAATAACAATAGAAACGATGGTGTAGCATATGCCGAGAAGAAGAGAAGTCCCTGAGCGAATAATTACACCCGATTCCAGGTATAACAATAAGCTGGTTTCAAAGTTCATAAAGTCTATAATGCGGGATGGGAAAAAGAGTACTGCAGAGTCGATTCTGTATAATGCCTTTGATGTCATTGAAAAAAGGACAAAGGAATCAGCCGTCAAAATTTTTGAACAGGCAATTGAAAATGTAAAGCCGATGATTGAGGTCAAGTCGCGTCGTGTAGGAGGTTCAACCTATCAGGTTCCCACAGAAATTCGGCCTTCCCGGAAAACGGCTCTGGGAATTCGGTGGATTATAGGTTTTGCTCGCAAAAGACCTGAAAAAGGGATGGTTGATAAACTGGCAGCTGAGCTATTGGATGCCTCCAACAAGAGAGGGGCTGCTGTCAAAAAGAAGGAAGATACCCATAAGATGGCTGAGGCAAACAAGGCGTTTGCGCATTACCGCTGGTAAACTTTATTGTTAACTCGCTCTAAAGGGAGGACAAAAAGATGGGGAAGGAAAAGTTTAAGAGGACCAAGCCGCATGTAAATGTGGGTACCATAGGTCATATAGATCATGGCAAGACGACCTTGACGTCGGCGATAACCAAGCACATGGGGATGAAGGGCATGGCGGATTATGTTCC
>JAUVTO010000147.1 GCA_030601485.1 Desulfobacterales bacterium
GCCGAGCTCATGATCTGTCGTTGCAATGCCGCGGGCACAGCCCCGCCCGCTTTCACAATGCCCACAACGGACACATTCGAGGGCAACCAGTTCTGCGGTTCCGATGACGACTCCGTCAGCCCCTAAGGCGATAGCCTTGGCCACATCCATTGCATTGCGGATGCCGCCGCTGGCAATTAAACAGATTTCATCCCGTATGCCTTCTTCCTGCAAGAATTTGTGCACCTTGGGGATGGCATACTCGATGGGCATGGCAATGTTTTTTTTAGCGATATCCGGTGCGGCGCCTGTACCGCCGTAACTGCCGTCCAGGTGGACAATATGGGTTCCTGCGTGGTAGCTGCCAACAGCCACCATGTCAACATCCGTGGGTGTGGAGACTTTCACGGAGACAAGCGCTTTTGGGTTGATCTCTTTAACCCAGTCCAAGTGCTTTTTATGATCTTCCACAGAATAGACGCTGTGAAACGGAAACGGCGAAAAGAGTGCATTCCCTACCACGGTTTCTCGCATGGCAGCGACTTCGGGAGTTACCTTATCACCCAGCAGGTGACCTCCCAGCCCGGGCTTGGCGCCCTGGGCGTACTTGAACTCCACCATGGGTGCATACAAGATGGTTTCTTCTCTTACTCCAAATAGACCGGTTGCTATCTGGGTAATGACATGTTCGGCATAGGGGAGTAGCTCTTGAGGATAACCTCCTTCTCCGGTGCATGTAAGCGTGTTGAGCAGTGTAGCGGCATGGGCCCTCCCTACCATAACCGCCAAAGCTGTGGAACCATAGGACATGCCGCCGCCGTAACACGGGATGGAGATGGTTTTCTGAGGGCGTCCATCACCGCGTTTATTCAGTTCGACACTGGTGTCAATCTCCTCGTCACTGATATCAAGGTAATCCTTGGGATCTGCAGACCTGAAACGGATCTTATCAAAACCGCCGCCGGAGTTGCCAAGATTGTACTCCAGGTCAACAACCGGCAGGTCGCCGGTTTCCGCCATTTCCCAGTGGCCGATGAGCATCTCTGCGGTCCATCGGTAATCTCCCAGGGTTTCCAAGATTGGATTGCGGCGAAGTGTCAGGGCCTGTTCCGGGCACCGATCGATACAGAAAAAATCATTTTCTTTGCATTTAAAACCGATACATTTATAATCTTTAGGACGCAATGGTTTGGAATAATCGTCATATCGCAGATGCACGCCATAAGGGCAAAGCTCTGCGCACAAACCGCATGAGACACATCGGGCATTTCTCCGGATGGTGTATTTGCCTATGGGATTGCGAAACCGGTCCGGCATTTTGATAACTTTCGGGAATTGAAAATCATTCTTTTTATTATTCATCTTTTATTTGATTCCTGCTATTTTTCTTTTGCCGAATATGGGGCCGAAGTTTTCCATTTCCAGATCCTCGAACCACATGGAGCGGCTGACTTCACCTCTCAGCCTTCTGGCTTCCCGGATGCCCATGGCTCCCATAACCTCGATTAACTGGTTGTGCCAGGCGCCAATGAGATTGACGATTCTCCGGCTGCCCCATTCCGGATTGATTTGATGGTCTATCTTTGCCGGACAGGGCAGATCGTTTCGACATTGGTAGCATAGCCGGCACTCAAGAGCGACTAACAGGGGGATATCAACGATAACACCGTCGGCACCGCAAATAATCGATTTGGCCATATGCTCGGCCATGGCGATCCCTCCGGAAAATACCAGATTGATTTTTTGTCTGACGAAGTTATCCACCAGCTTTAGGTGAATCTCCCGAATCATTTCCTTTAAAAATATAGGATGTTCAGCATGAAGTTCTTTGCCATGATCATCGGCATAAAAATGAAGGGTGTCCACTTCGGCTGAGGAAAGTTCCAGAGCACGGGAAGCGGCCTTTGAATCCAGCGGAATGCCGATGACAATAAAACTATCCGGTTTTATTGCACGAATCTCAGTAATCGTTTTTTCGATATCAAGGGCGTCCGCCAGTTCTACCACCCGGCTTTTGAGGATAAGCTCTTTGTAATCCATGTAATTTTCACAAGTTAAACAAGGAACAAGAGTATCGGCGTATGGACTCAAAACCTTATGGTCTTGGGGCCGGATCAGCATTAAGGTTCCCAGAGCCTGTGCCGCCCTAACTGCTGACAAAAGAATTTGTTCATTTAAAATAAGCGTTGCCGGTAACTGAAACATCAACGGGATCGGAAGCTCCAAAATGGGAGGCACATCCGAAGCCAAGGACATATCGGCATTAAACCTCAGGGGCGTGGCTCTACGGGAGATTTCGAAACAGGTATTGATATACTCGCGGCCGTGGATACCGTCTCTTGTGGGACGAACAATTTCAGACATATCGGTCCACATGGAATCGAAATCGGCGGCAACAAAAGGGCCGCGATAGCCGGCTCCGGAAACCGGAATTTTACCGGTATGGGCTTGATACCAGAGACTGTTGATAATATCAGGTTTCCAGTAGTCGTCTCCCAGCGTACGGTATTCCGGATTAATCACCCGGGAAAAAATGCCTTTTGTACATTCTTGCACACAACGAAAACAGCTCTGACAGGTATACAGGTATTCCGGTTCGTTCATCGTGCTAAAATGCTTATAATTGTCCCTGAAAATTCCATAGATACATTTTTTTTTGACGCACTCTTTGCAGCTGCCGGCACAATCTTCCCGGAACTCAACCGTGGCGTATTTGCCGATGGGGTTGTACCTTGGCTCTGCTGTTTTTATCGAAATATGATACTTCTTGGGCATAAAATCTCCGTTTTCAATTGTCGATTGTCCATTGAATATTGATGGATTCGTAAAAAGTCAAAATTTACAGGATTCTCCAATTCAGTATTCTGACAACAAACTTAAATAATTCGTAATTCCTGAATCCCTAAATTTCTAAATCCATGTAAAAAAGACTTTTTACATGGGCATCAATATTGACTATTAAAAAAACTCTATAAGTCCTCAATCATCAATCATTAGTTCCTTATTTACAATTTTTGCGTTTTTTATGGCAAAAATATCTAAATTTATTGAGTGTGAAGTGCCTAAAGTGACCTAAAGTGCCTAAAGTTAAGGTATTCTGTCAATTTTATCTAAAACAGATAGCCGGAGCGTAGCGACTCCTTCACGCGGCGCAAGCGCCTGCGCTGCGCGAACTTTAGATCACTTCAAACTTTAGGTCACTTGTAACTTCCCCGGTTTATCCGGGTCAGGGTCTTGGTGTAAGGCCGGACGCCTCGACGATTTGGCCTACGATTTCTTCCCACTCAATCGCCATAATATGAACACCGTGAACCCCTTCAATTTCACGTAGTTCGGCAATCGTCTCCAGGCAGATTTTTAGACCCTCTTCAATCGCCTTTTCCTTGGGAACTCCCGCCATTCGTTTGATCAGAGGTTCAGGCACGTCCATGCCGGCCACTTTGTTATTCATAAACCTGGCCATACCGGCTGATTTCATCGGGGTTACGCCGCCAAGAATATGAACCTTTTCGGAGAGGCCCTCATCTCGAGCCATTTTCATCCACTCTTTGAATCGATCCATGTTGTAGATGCACTGGGTCTGAATGAAATCAGCACCGGCATCAATTTTTTTCGCCAGACGGATTACTCGATATTCAAAAGGATCGGCAAAAGGATTGGCGGCGGCTCCGATAAACATTCGGGGCGGGCCGTTCAGTTCGAATCCGCTCATGTCTTTTCCTTGTTCCCGCATGGTCTGTACGGTCCGGATAAGATTCATGGAATCGATATCAAAAACGTTTAAGGCATCGGGCTGGCTGCCGAAGCTCTGATGATCTCCCGAAAGACAAAGAATATTTTTGATGCCCAAAGAGTAGGCGCCCATAATATCCGATTGCAGGGCGATCCGGTTCCGATCCCGGGTGACCATTTGCATGACAGGTTCCAGACCCATTTGTAACAGATGAGAGCAGGCCGCTATGCTCGACATTCTCACAATAGCGGTTTGATTGTCGGTTACGTTTACCGCATCTACGTACCCTTTTAATAATTCGCCTTTTTTTCGGACAACCTCAGGATTTGCTCCCCTGGGAGGACCGCATTCGGCGGTAACGGCAAAGTCTCCTTTTGATAAAATTTCCTGCAATCTGCTTTGTGCGTTCATATTCATATCATATGATCCTCTCTCACCAGTTTTCTTGGGCCTCCTGAAAGGCTGGTGCGCCAATTTTTCGGGGGAATATACCTCCTTAAGCTATGCATCTGTCCCAATGCCTTAAGCCGGTCAATAATGAGTTGCCAGGCGCAATCCGTCTCAGGATTAATCTCGCATTTGCCGTTCTGTGATCCGCCGCAGGGGCCGTTCAAAAGTTTTTTGGCGCATCGGGTTACCGGGCAAATTCCCCCGAATATGTCCAGTCTGCAATCCCCGCAGCCGGAACACTCCTCGGTAAAGATGCCCTGTTTTTCCAGGACGCCAATGAAGGTGGTATTGACACCGGGCATCACGGGGGTTCTGGCAAACCCCCTGGCAAGAGCCTGAACGCCTGCGCCGCAGGCCAAAGATAATACCCCCTCGTTACGAGAGACGGCCGGTGCGCTTTCTTGAATAAATTCGTCTTCACACTGGCGTTCTATGGTAAATTCTTCGATTTCGATTTCCTTACCGTCTTTTTTACAGGCCAGTCTCAGAGCGGATGCAAGCACGGCGACTTCATCCTCTCCTCCGGCAAAACAGGTTTTCATGCAAGTGCCACAGCCCAGAATAAGGATTTTCTTATAGGGTGCTATGATTTCCTTGATTTCCGATAATGGTTTTTGTTCTGCAACGATCATAGATTAACTCCATTCATGAGTCTATTGATTCATGCGGCCGGGTTAGGACCCAACCCAGTCAGATTTTTCAGTACATCACCTATTATTTGAGTTGCTGCGGCATTATCTCCCGCAGCAATATTACTTAAAGACAACCGCCGACCGTCTATGCCGATTTCATCCAGCAAATTTTTGACCCAAGCAACCCGTTTTTTTGCTCTTATGTTGCCCTCAACATAACGGCACTGCCCTTGGGGGCAGGCCAGCACGACCACCCCATCTGCTCCGG
>JAUVTO010000214.1 GCA_030601485.1 Desulfobacterales bacterium
GTTCACCCTGTTTGGCATTGACAAGCGGCATGAGTTGTACGCGATCTTTAAGGCATTTGGAACAGATGCCGTAGATCTCCATTTTGTGCCGAAGCATGTGGAAATTATAAGCCGCAGCAATATGAACCTGCAGGTTTTCAAGCTCTTCGCTTTCAAACTCAAATATATTTTTACATTTTGTACAGATCATATGATCATGATGTTGACCTAAGTGTCTGTGTTCATAGCGTATGTGTCCATTATTGAACTTCATTTTCTGGGCAAAACCAAAACGGCACATGAGCTTCAACGTGTCCCGGACAAAATCAGGAGTAAACTGATATCCGTTTTCATTAAGAAGCTGAACAAGTTCTGCAACGGTAAAGTGGTGCTCGGTTTGAAGAAAAGCTTCCAGGACATTGAATCTATCTTCAAAATGATCAATATTTTCTTGCTTAAAAAGTTTTTTGAACTGTTCTTTTTCTCTTTTATGAACTCGTTTCATATGGATTCCTTGCTAAAATAATGTCTTCGTAAAAGACTTTTACAAGGACATAAAGTGTAAACTTTTACATTAATACTTGATCAATGCATTGTCAATAAAGCAACTTCCCGGAAATGAAACAAATATCGCAACTGTTCACGGTTTAGAGGTTGATGAACTCGTAAAAAGTCAAAATCCGACGGCAAAGTAAAAAGATCCAAATTCAAGGCGCGCAAATCCTGAGGAATGAGGCGTACTTATAGTACGCTGCAGTGACGAAGGATGCAGCGCAACACAGAAGTTGGACTTTTTACGAAGCCGTCAGAGGTTCAATGTTACGCTAATGCCTGGTCAGACTTCCGTAGATACGTAAAAGTTTGTCGGGGAGTTCGCGAACATCAGATATAACATTGTGATGAACGTTTCCGTAAAGATCATCCAGCTTGGGATCTCCTGCAAAATTAACGGTTATGGCATGAGCATATATGTTTTTCGAACGCGCCTCGAATATGGCTTTTCGTGTATCTTCAATTGCATAATTTTGCTTATAATCAACATCATTGGGAAATCCATCACCTAAAATAATCAATAAACGGACTTTTGAAGAAACCTTTTCAAGTTGACGGGTAGCATGTCGGATGGCGGCCCCCATCCGAGTGCTCCGTTGGGGCGCCATGGCATTGATACGCCGTTTGACAGTATCATCCATATTTTCATCAAGATCTTTTATGCGAAAATAATCCACTCCCAAGCGGCCGGTTCCGGAAAAACCCGCGATGGCAAAGGCGTCTCCCACAACTCCCAGCGCTTCACAAAAAAGTACGATAGCTTCCTTCTCAACATCTAAAACGGTCGCATGTGAATCAAAAACAGCGTTTGCTGTTGAACGTGATAGATCCACAAGCAGGAGCACGGCAACATCCCTGGTCTGTTTTATATGTTTGATATACAGCCTGTCTGAAGGAATTTTCCCCGCCTTTTTATCAATGGCAAAGTCTAACAGTGCCCGGTAATCGAACTCATCCCCTTCCACCCATTGTCTTAACCTTATAAGACCCTCGGGCTTCAACAGTTCAAAGGCATAGCGTATCCTCTTTACCAGCCCCCTGTGATGTCTCAATGTTAACTTATAAAAGTCGCTCTCTTTTTCGGTTAAAAATTTGTCAAGCACTCTCACATGAGAATGAAGGTAATCCTGCAAGTTGCAGTCCCATTCTTTGTGCCAGGAAACCGAGCCGGAAAAATCTTCTTTCTGAAGCACCGTAATGCTATCAGTGCCGAAAAGCTTGGATAGATCCAGCCAGGACAGGTCTATGGAAAATTTTTGTTGCGGTAACCGATGAGACCCGTGGTTTTCCCGAAAACATAATATAATTTCTTTCAGGTCCTGATGGGAAACCATACCGTTGTTTTCCATCAGGCGTTTTTTAATATCCGATTTATAGATATTAAACCCCTTTTCCTCGAGCGTCACCTTTAAGGTCCCGGCCAACCGCTCATATTCCCGATATGCCGAGAAAAAAAGATCAGGCCTTAATCTGCGGCCAAACGGTGTTTGCATGGGTTTGTAAAATTCTTTAAGGCCTTTTTTTAAATATAACGTTCTGTTCAAAATTTTTTCCACTTCCGGGTATATTTTGACAACAAGCTCTGCACAGGACTCGACCGTCGAATCCTTGGTTATTGTGGTTTCAAACAGATTTTTAAATTCTTTGGCGTAAGTATATGTTTTAGTGTCCATACCAAAACGTTCTTCTTCTGAAATTCCGAGTGCAATCCACAGATACAAAAGAAAGACCATTTCAACCGGTTTATGGTTTTTAATCATACGTTCAGCTTCCCGTTGAAGCACGGGAAGGCTCTGTCGGATAAGGCCCGGATACTGTCGGTGCAACATAATTCTGATACGGCCGTGTTCGAAGATTGTAAACAGATCCGCTGCCAGCGCCGCAACCGGAAAATACAAGAAAAAACGTTCCGGATCAGATAAATCTTCCCCATTCTGGATTACATCGAATTCCAAATCATAATCCTTTAATTTTGCAATCTCCCGGCATTTTTCTACGGCTTTTTCAAGATCAAAATCGAAGGTGCCGAACTCATAGTGTCCTGCTTCAAGTCTTGCAAGGCATTTATATAGGTTTATGTTTTCGGATTTATGGGGAAACACGCTGATTTCATCCGGAAGGTATATGAACTTTCCGTCTGAACAGACAAAAATTATTTTATTGAATTCTTTTGTTAATGAATTCGGAAGGGAAGAAATTGGACGCACTGAAATTGAAAGACCGGTTCTGGCCATGAGATAACGGTTTAGCTGCTGTCGGACCCGGGAAATAGGAATGGTTACCTGCAGATCGGTGAAGGTATCGATCCCGAGTTTTGATTCCAGTGAAAGAAATTTTTTTGCAAGTTTCTGGTTGCGCTTTAATTTTTCGAGCCCCAGGGAAACAAAGTCGCTTAAAGCCTCTTTGGAAAGCAGATACAGTCCTTTCTCAAGTCCGTCCATAAAGGAATCGGCCAGGTGAACATCAGCCTTTATAACACGTCGAAGCTGTTCTGTCTGCCAGGCTCGCCGTGAAGGAGAAAAGGCAAGCACGGCACCGGGCAGGATATGAGCAAAATGCTGGCTCCGGACATACGACATATCCTGGGAAAAGGTATCCCCAAGCAGGTCAAGGGTTTCGGATGCGGCTTCAATGTGGTTCCCGTTTAATAACTCCGATAGAACCTTAAGCGGATCTTTT
>JAUVTO010000151.1 GCA_030601485.1 Desulfobacterales bacterium
TTTCCTTTTTGTAAATATTAAACGGTTTGTTTGAAAAATCTGTTACGGTTGCTCCTGCTTCTCTTGCGATCAATTCACCGGCGGCGGTATCCCAGGGCTTTAAATTCTGTTCCCAGAATCCGTCAAATCTCCCACAGGCTAAAAAACAAAGGTCCATGGCGGCCGATCCGAGTCTGCGTACTCCCTGAGAGGCTTTCAAGCAGTTTGAAAAACGGGTCATCAGGGGGTTAAAACCGTCTATTAAATTATAAGGGAACCCGGTGACCAGTAAACTCTCTGAGACTGTTTGTGCATTAGAGACGTTAATAGGGCGGCCATTGAGTTTGGCGCCTTTGCCTTTTACCGCAGTAAAGAGCTCTCCGGTTACCGGGCTTAAGACAATGGCGATAACTGTATCACCGCTCAAAGCAAAAGCTATGGAGATAGCGAAAAGACCGAGGCGATGTGCAAAGTTTGTCGTACCATCCAGAGGATCGACAATCCATTTATGATCAGCTTTGCCTTTGTTCAGACCGCTTTCTTCCGCCAGGACAGTGTGATCAGGGAAGGCTTCTTTAATTGTCCCTATGATTGTCTTTTCGGATTCGGTATCCGCCTCAGTAACAAGATCAATGACGCCCTTTTTATCGACTTTGGATTCCCCTCTGACATAGTGCGACAAAAGCACCCTCTGGGCTTTATAAGCGGCAGCGATACCCACTCTTTTTACAAGTTCCAGATCCATAAAAAATGAATTCAACGGCTTACGGATTTTTTAAAATTCCAAATTCCGGTTACCAACTTACAACTAAATCCCAAATTTCAAGCACCAAATCTCAAACAAATCTCAAACTCCAAATTCCAACCCGGTTCTCTCCGGGCCATAGGCCCTATGGGCCGGAGGCAAAGTGATTGTTTTTTTTGTTTGGGATTTTGAATTTCGGTCATTGGAATTTATTTGTTTTTTGGGATTTGTTATTTGGAATTTCCACTAACTGGTTTGTTATTATTTCCGCTAACTCAATTACTTCGTGAACAGATACGAACTGTACAGTCCAAAGTTCTTCTAACTTACTGAAATTATTAGAACCATAAATTGGGTATCGTCATTCCCGCGAAAGCGGGAATCCAGAATATCATCAGTACCATATGAATTGTGGATGCCGGATCAAGTCCGGCATGACGTAAGAACTTTAGACTCTCAAGATACGAATGAACCTTTATATTTATTTTTATTTAGATGTCAACAACAAATTATTGATGATTTTCGATTGATGAATTCGTAAAAAGACACATATTCAACTCTGACGGTTGCGTAAAAAGTCAGATTTTGATGGCAAAGTAAAAAGCTCCAAATTCAAGGCGCGCAAATTCCGAGGAATGAGACGCACTTATAGTACGGCGCAGTGACGAGGAATGCAGCGCAACGCAGAAGTTGGACTTTTTACGAAGCCATCAACTCTATCCTGATGAGAAACCTTTTATATGATGTGTCGAGGCTTCTATCTTTTCGATCAGGGGGGTTAAGGTAGATTTGACGTTGGCTGAGATGGCTGTTCCGCCAAGGGTTCCGGTCAGCGTATCAACAATTGTTTGGTCAACGAGATCCTTTTTGTTCAGAACCCGGATTAAGGGAATATGGTGCAGATTAAGGTCGGCAAGTATTTTTTCAACAGATTCGATCTGGTCTTTAAAACGAGGATTGCTGATATCGATCACATGCAAAAGAAGGTCCGCGTTGTCAAGTTCTTCTAAGGTTGCACGAAAAGCAACCATAAGGTCTTTGGGGAGGTTTTTGATGAATCCCACGGTATCCGTAATGATGACCTCTATATCTCTGGGAAATTTAAGGCGTCTGCTGGAAGGATCCAATGTGGAAAAAAGTCGGCTTTCAACCCGAACATTACTCTTTGTAAGGGTGTTCATCAGGGTAGATTTTCCGGCATTGGTATATCCTATAATGGAAATAATAGCCAGATCCTTTTTAGTACGCTTTGCCCTTTGCTGCTTTCTCTGTTTCATTACAAGGGACAACGAATTTTCCAACCGTGCTATCCGGTTGCGCACCCGCCTGCGGTTTATTTCAAGCTTTGTTTCTCCGGGCCCGCGACCGCCGATACCACCGGTTAAACGTGACATGGCGGTGTTTTTTGTAATAAGCCGCGGAAGCAAATATTTTAGCTGGGCAAGCTCAACCTGGAGTTTCCCTTCCTTTGATTGGGCCCGTTGAGCAAAAATATCAAGAATTAATTGGGTTCTGTCAATTACCTTCAGATCTATTTTATTCGTAATCGACCGGATTTGGGACGGGTTTAATTCTTGATCGAAGATTATTAATGTTGCTCCTTTCTGAAGTGCCAGAATGATCAGATCTTGAAGCTTCCCCATGCCCATAAGGAATCTGGTATTTAATTTGCGTCGTTGCTGTAGCATGGTTCCGACGATCTCGATGCCATTCGATGCAGCCAGATCTTCCAGCTCTGCCAAAGAGGCCATGGCGGCATGTCCGGAGAGGGTCGTAATACTGATAAGAAGCGCTCTTTCTTTTCCTTTATCTGCTTCAAATAAAGACGTTATATGGGCAAGCTCTGCTTCAAGGGACCGGATGAGGTCAATACACCCGATATCCAGTTGGTTGGGATTCAGGGGCGTTAAGATCTCAAACGGCATTCCGGCTGAACTTTTTGGTAAGATATACCCCGCATGAACCCGATGGAGATAACCCTCACGGGTCATTGTGATTGCAGCCATCATGTCGAGTCTTAAAAGGGCAAGGTCGGTGAGGTCTTCTCTTGTCAGTGGTTCATTATTAAGATGGGTGTGTATGCATCTCAGTCCTTTCAGACGACCGGGAGCCACGCGATATTCACTGGTATCCGGGATGACAATCCCATGATGGTTTCCCACAATGACGTAGACTATCTTTCCCTGACGGTCTATAAGAAGGCCTATCTGTCGGCGAATTTCATGGGAGAGCGTGCTTATGTCACGAGCAAGTTCGAATGTGATAAGGAACTGAGGTGGGAGGCGCCGGCGATATAGATTTTCAAGCCTGCGGATCTGACCGGACTTAAGCCCGCCGATATTCCCAAAAAGCTTTTTCATATTAATTGATCAGTTTAAACAACTAACTCCAGAATAGTTGCAAGTGAGCTAAAGTTTGAAGTGCCTAAAGTTAAAAAAGGTTGTGCCCGTTGGCCCGTTATGCCCGTTAGCCCGTAATTTAATACCGGACAACGGGCTAACCGGTTAACCGGCTAACCAGACATAGGCACTTTAGATCACTTATCACTTTTAACTTGTCCGGCTTGTTAAGGTAACAGACCCTTTTAGGGTCAAACCAAGGCCTGGTCCTCCCTCCGGGCCGTAGGCCCTATGGGCCGGAGGCTGGGCCAGGATTCTTTATTCTCTGGCGGTGTAATTTTCAAACCGAGTGTATGTGTCCAAAAATGTCAATATGCAGAATCCGGTGGGACCATTTCTCTGTTTGGACACGATTAATTCTGCTTTGCCTTTGTTGGGATTATTTTCATCCTTGTTGTATAATTCATCCCTGTAAAGAAAAGCCACGACGTCGGCATCCTGCTCTAAGGCTCCGGACTCTCTCAAGTCTGCAAGCTGCGGGCGTTTATCACTACGTTCTTCCAGTTTTCTGTTCAACTGGGAGAGCGCAACAACCGGAAGATCGAGCTCTTTGGCCAGGGCTTTTAAGGAACGCGAGATTTCCGAGATCTCAAGATCCCGGCGTTCGGCCGAGGCGCGGCTTTTCATGAGCTGCAGATAGTCAATAATAATAAGGCCGATATCTTTTTCCATCTTTAACCTGCGCGACTTGGCTCTAATTTCAAGAGCGGTAATGTTGGGTGAATCATCAATAAAAATCGGTGCTTGAGACAAAACTCCGGCAGAATCCGTAATTTTTATCCAATCGTCCTGGCTTATGAATCCCCTTCTTAAGCGAGAAGAATCAATTCTTGCCTCGGAACTGAGCATTCGAAAGGATAGCTGTTCTTTGGACATCTCAAGGGAGAATATGGCAACAGGTATGTTTGCGTCTACGGCGGCATTCTTTGCAATATTAAGGGCAAGAGCTGTTTTTCCCATGCCCGGACGTCCAGCCAGGATGACCAGATCGGATTTCTGTAACCCTGCAGTTAGCTCGTCAAGTTTGGTGAAGCCTGTGGCAACACCGGTAACCAGCGCCCGGTTACCCTGGCGCTCTTCAAGAACATCAATATTGCTTTCGATTATCTTGCCAATTGGATAAAATGCGGGTCTGATTTTATTTTCAGATATCTCAAAAATGGAACTTTCGGCAAAATCAATGACATTGTCAACATCACCTCGATCCTCGAAGCACCGTTTGGCTATGGAATTTGTTTTTTCAATAAGACGTCTTAAACAGGCCTTGTCATAAACGATTTTGGCATAATACTGTGCATTTACTGCGAATGGGACAGTATCTACAAGATTTGCAAGATATGCTGCTCCGCCGACCTCTTCCAGCCGGTCATGCTCTCTTAAAATATTGGTCAATGTTACCAGATCAACAGGTTCATTCCTCGAAAAGAGTTCTGATATGGCGGAGAATATTTTCTGATGAGCAGATCTGTAAAAATCCTCTGGCGAAAGGATCTCAAGGATTTCAAGCAGCGTATTGTTGTCTACCAGAATTGCGCTTAAAATAGATTCTTCGGCCTCAAGGCTCTGGGGTGGAAGATGATAAAGATAGGGGTCTTTTCCCGTTTTCAACTTTTTATCTGCCATATCTCAAATAAATCACAAATTCCAAGTACCAAATTACAAATAAATACCAAATCTCAAGCACCAAATCTCAAACAAAGCTCAAACAAATCTCAAATCACAAACAAATCTCAAACTCCAAACCGGTTTCCTCCGGGCAGTAGGCAAAGTGATTATTTTTTTTTGTTTGGGATTTTGAATTTCGGTCATTGGAATTTATTTGTTTT
>JAUVTO010000062.1 GCA_030601485.1 Desulfobacterales bacterium
CCGATTTAGACGGTTTCGTAAAAAGTTCAAATTCAAGGCGTGCAAATTTTGTAATCATGAGGCGTACTTTTCGTACGTTGAATGATTACGAAATGCAGCACAACGCAGAAGTTGGACTTTTTACGAGACCGTCAAATTTAAATTATTTATTTTTTGGTTTTATCGGTAAAATAACCTCAACATTTAACGGATCGATTTGTGCGAGTTCCAAATTAGACTGATCTTCAACAAACTCTCCAGGGAATAGAAATCGCTCCACCATTTCATTTTTCCACAATTTACTCAAACAACTGATATACAAGAAATTGTTGATTTTAAAATTCTGATTCGATAACAATCTGTCTTTAAGTTCAAAAAAGCCTGCGTAACCGAGTTCATTCTCTGGCTCATTTAAAGCACATTACCGGTGTGTCACTATGAGGATTCTTAATCATTAACTGGAGGTCTAACGCTATGAGACGAAATTCTTTTTTCAGACTATTCTTTTGTATGATCATGGTTTATCTTTGGCTTTCTCCGGCTTTTTCCGGAGCACAGGAACCTCTTGAGATTCTGACCCTTAAACAGACCATCGAAAGTGCAATCAAGGTCAATCTCGAGCTAAAATCATCCGGAGAAGAAACAGCGGCGGCCGTTGCCGTAAAAAAAGCCCAGCGCACTATTTTTTTCCCCACATTTAGCGCAAAATATCAGTATAATAGAAAGGACGAGGGTATGAATATCGGAGACTTTGCAACCGGTGCAAAAGATGAATACTCTTTTGTTTCCTCTGTCACTCAACCCATATTTGCCGGGTTCTCTATACTTAGACAGTATGATATTGCAAAGCTCGGTCTTGATGCTGCAGAAATTAAAGAAAAACTTATGCGTCAAGATATTATCTTAGACGCGAAAACTGTCTATTTCACGCTGTTAAAGACACAGAAGCTGCGTAACATTGCGGAAGAGACCGTTGTCCAGATCGATGCCCAAAAAAATGTGGCCGAAAATTTTTATCAGGTGGGCATGTCCCCGTTAAATGATCTATTGCAGGCACAGGTTGAATTGGCCAATGCAAAACAGGAACTCATTGTGGCAAAAAATAATATGGAAAATGTCGAGTCGGATTTTAATACCATGCTCCGAAGACCCATTAACACCCCCGTTGCAGTAAAGGACATCCTTGATTATTCTTCTTTCGAAAAAGATCTTGAATACTGCTTCACCCAGGCTGATAAAAATCGTTTGGAAATCAAGATAGCCGATTTAGACGTTGAGATATCGGAAAAGGAATTGCAACTCGCAAAAAAAGATTATTATCCTTCAATTAACCTGGAAGGCAATTATTTCAGAGAAGGAACGGAATGGGATGTGGATGGCGGCGAAGGGATATTTGATCCAAGTGGTTGGAATATTTTAGCCGTCGCAAAATGGAATTTCTTCGAATGGGGCAGAACTTATTACGGAACAAATGAAAAAAGATCACGTTTGTCTCAGGCACAATTTCGAAAAGACGAACTTCTTGATAATATACAACAAGAAGTAAAAAAAGCATATTTAAGAACACAAGAAGCGGAAAAAGCTATCATCACTGTTGAAAAAGCCGTTGAACAGGCAAAAGAAAATTTCAGGATCAACCAAGAACGCTACAAACAACAGGTGGCCACGTCCACCGATGTGTTAGATGCGCAGACGCTTCTTTCCAGAACCATGACCAATTATTACAGTGCATTATATGCATTTCAAATTGCAAAAGCGACTCTGTATCGGGTAATGGGCCAGGGAATTATTGAATGATTGAGAAAAAACATGTCTAAAAAATCTTTGATATTATTGAGTACGATTCTGGTGCTTAATTTTTCCTTTCTCACTACTGCATTTGCCAAAAACTTGAATATGACCCTGGCAAAAGAAAATAATCACCCTAAAATGGCTAATTGCCTGAAAAAACTTGAGGTAGAATATGAAAAAGGCGACATGGCCGCCCGGCTGTTTGCACAGGGCAGGAATATAAAAATAAAAGACCGGGATGAGATCACTGTTTATCTGATGTCAGAACCGGGAACAACAGTCGAGGAGATGTCACTTCAAGCGGTAGGCGGTAAGATCATTAAACGTGATGGAAATGTATCAAAAGTCAGGGTCCCTATCAATATGCTGACAACTATTGCAGATACTGTAAGTGGGATCTTATTTATTAAGCTGCCTGACAGGCTTATGCCGGCAGACGTTGAAAGTGAAGGGGTAAATCTGACATCGGCCTCCTCATATCATTCGTCAGGATATACCGGTTCCGGCGTAAATGTTGCGGTGATAGATGTTGGTTTTGCTCTATTAAATGATGCTATAGACAACCACGAACTTCCAAGTAATGTTGTAAAGATAGATTGCACCGGTGCAATCTGTGTATCTGCCGACTTTGCTTCAGAAACAGAAGATCACGGAACCGCGGTTGCTGAAATTGTTTACGACATGGCCCCGGGGGCAAATCTTTATTTGATAAAAGTCGCCGACACATTAGATTTGTGGTATGCCAAAAATTATGCTATCAATCATGGAATCAAAATCATTAATTGTTCTTTAGTGGCCCTTAATACTAATTTTTATGACGGGAAATGTTATAACAGCAACCCTGTCTGTACGGCAAACCATGCCTATGATCATGGGATTCTCTGGGTTAATGCCGCCGGCAACCAAGCAACCCGGCACTTCGAGGCCACTTTTACTGATCCTGACAGTGATGGATGGCACAATGTTTCAGGCAGTGATGAAACAATAAATATAACTGCCATTGCCGGCCAAACCATCAACGTCTATTTAACATGGAATGATTGGGTCACGACAGATCAAGACTATGACTTGTACCTTTTAGATAGCTCTTTAAATCAGGTTGCAGTAAGTAATACTCTCCAAGCAGGTAGCCAAGAACCGACAGAAATGATTTCTTATATCGTACCGTCACCTGGCTCATACTATCTTTCGATCTATCAACAACCTATCGCCACCTCAAACCATCAGTTGGAAGTATACAGTTTATACCATAATTTATCCCCGGCTGTGGCCTCAAGCAGCCTATTAAGTCCTGCGGATGCCGATGGCGCAATGGCTGTGGGTGCAATTGACTACAGTGACTGGACAACAGGTCCCCAGGAAACCTCCAGTTCCAGGGGTCCAACCAACGACGGCAGAATCAAGCCGGATATCTGCGGGCCGGACGGGATTTTAAATTATACTTTCGGCCGCTTTTCCGGCACCAGTGCAACCAGCCCCCATGTTGCCGGCGCAGCGGCATTAATTTTGGATAAATATCCGGGCTATTCTGTCTTACAGTTATGGGAATGTCTGATCGCTTCAGCCATAGATATGGGAAGTAGTGGAAAAGACAACATCTATGGCCATGGAAGATTAAATTTGAGCAGCTGCAGCGCAATTATCAGCAGTGGAGGTGGGGGCGGTGGAGGTGGGGGCTGCTTTATAGCCACGGCAGCTTACGGCTCACCCATGGCGCCACAGGTCAAGGTTTTGCGTGAAATGCGTAACCGTTTCCTGCTCACCAGCAGTCCTGGCAGAACTTTGGTGGATTTTTATTATACTTACTCACCGGCAGCGGCCGACTTCATCGCCGGACATGCCGGCCTGCGCACGATGGTTCGCGTGGGCCTGTTGCCTCTGGTGGGAGTGAGTTGGATTGCATTGAAGATAGGGTTTGTCCCCTCAATCGGATTTATGCTTGTTTTCGGAATTTGTTTAATTGGACTTGCAAAAGTAAATAAAACATCATAATGCTCGCGACTGGTTTCCGGATACCGGACTTGGTGCTGGATACCGGATGTCGGATAAATAAGGGCCGTCAGAAAACGTTATCGATTTGTTTCAAAGAACTAAACTATTACATCATTCTAAATAAGAATTCCTTGACAAGCACATTTTTGCAATTATTTTGCACCGTATTTATTTGGGAAAGCATTAATCCAAAATCTCCTATATGCCGTAGCTCTTTCAAATGAGGGGGTTTTTAATTCAAAAAACAGAAAAGTGCCCATACGATGAAAAACGCTATTAACAAGGTAAGAAATATAGGAATCAGCGCACACATTGATTCCGGAAAAACCACACTCACTGAAAGAATCCTTTTTTTCACAAAAAGAATACATGCTATTCACGATGTAAAAGGTAAAGACGGTGTTGGCGCAACCATGGATTCCATGGACATTGAAAAAGAACGAGGCATTACCATTGCTTCAGCCGCAACCTACTGTGAATGGCTTGGCCATGAAATCAATATTATCGATACCCCGGGACATGTTGACTTTACCATAGAAGTTGAGAGGTCTTTACGGGTTCTGGACGGCGCCATATTGATTCTGTGCGCTGTAGGCGGTGTTCAGTCCCAATCCATCACTGTTGATCAGCAGATGAAACGGTATAACGTGCCCTGTATCGCTTTTATCAACAAATGTGACCGGAGCGGCGCCAATCCCTTTCGGGTCATTGACCAGCTCAAAGAAAAACTGGGACACAATGCAGTAACCCTGCAGATTCCCATCGGGCTTGAGGGGGATCTGGAAGGAGTTGTGGATCTTGTATCAATGAAAGCCGTCTATTTTGACGGTGCAAACGGAGAAGATGTTCGAATTGAAAATATACCGCAGGATCTTCTTCAGGAAGCCCTTCAAAGGAGGGAAGATCTGATCGATGAGGCCTCCATGTTTTCGGACCAACTGACGGAAGCTGTTCTTGAAGAACAAGAGATTACCCAAGACATGATCATCTCGGCGGTGCGAATGGGAACCCTGACACGCAAACTAACACCGGTCTTCATGGGATCGGCCTATAAAAATAAAGGGGTTCAACCGCTCCTTGACGCTGTCACTAAACTGCTCCCTTGTCCTTATGATGTAAAAAATGAGGCTCTCGACATGAACAATGACGAGACGCCGGTTATCCTGTCCGGTGAATTAGAGAAACCCTTAGTTGCCCTGGCCTTCAAACTCGAAGAGGGACAATATGGTCAATTAACTTACATCAGAGTATATCAGGGTTCCCTTTCCAAAGGCGATAACATCGTCAATGCCCGAAACGGGAAAAAAATCAAGGTGGGCAGGCTCGTACGCATGCACGCAGACCAGATGGAAGACATTGAAACCATCCCGGCGGGATATATCGGAGCCCTTTTCGGAATTGACTGCGCTTCCGGAGACACTTTTGTGGGTCCCGGCCTCAACATGACAATGACATCCATGTTCGTCCCCGAGCCTGTTATTTCCCTTGCCATTTTTCCCAAAGACAATGCATCCCAAATAAATATGTCCAAAGCCCTGAACCGGTTCAGCAAAGAGGACCCCACGTTCAGAATTTATGTTGACGATGAAACCAAAGAGACCATTATTGAAGGAATGGGAGAACTTCACCTTGAGGTCTATGTGGAGCGAATGCACCGTGAATATACCGCCGAGGTTACCACCGGTCAACCGCGTGTGGCTTACAGGGAAACCATAACCCGCAAAGGTGAATTCGACTATACTCATAAAAAACAGACCGGCGGCGCCGGACAATACGGTCGCGTGGCCGGTTACATGGAACCTGTCACCGAAACCGAATTGGTCTTTGAGAATAAAATCGTCGGGGGCAAGATCCCAACCCAGTTCATCCCTTCATGCGAAAAGGGATTCAGACAATGCATGAAAAAAGGGCCGAAAATGGAATTTCCCGTTACCGGCATTAAAGTGGTAATCAATGACGGGGCCTCACATTCGGTTGATTCATCTGATATGGCGTTCATGGCGGCGGCCCGGGGAGCCTTTCGTGAAGGATATTTCAAGGCCGGACCGGTGACTCATGAGCCGATCATGAAAGTGGCCGTGGAAACGCCATCCGAGTTCCAGGGTGCTGTTATGGGGCTTTTAAACCAACGCCGTGGAATAATCGTCGGCTCTCAGGATGAAGGTCCTCTGTGTGTTGTTGAAGCCCGGGTTCCCCTTGCCGAAATGTTCGGCTTTTCAACCGTCTTAAGGTCATCCACACAGGGCAAAGCCCAGTTTACCATGGAATTGGGTTCTTATAAACAGGTCCCGGAATCTATTGCCCAGGAGCTGGCCAAAAAGGCGGAAACAGAAAAGAAAGGAAAATGACTATGATAAAAAAGGAGCTTCTCCTCCAAAACCCTTTAAGGTTCATAGGAGATGAAACCGAAGATATCCTTCCTGGAGGAGGCTTTGGAGCCGTTCTTGCACGTGCGGGAGTTGGTAAAACTGCGTTGCTGGTTCAACTGGCCTTACATACACTTTTAAAAGGTAAATATGTTCTTCATATCAGCCTCGACGACCCGGTCAATAAAATCAGTCTGTGGTACAAGGAGGTGTTCCGCCATCTAACCAAATCATACGATGCCAAAAACACAAACAAGCTCTGGGAAGACTTATTGCCGCACAGGTTCATTATGACGTTCAAAGTTGAGGGGTTTAGTGTGCCCAAACTTGAAGAAAGGCTGACCGACCTGAAGGAACAGAATATTTTTTCACCCCAGATGGTTCTGATCGACGGGTTTCACTTTAACGAATCCGCAAGAACATCCCTTTCCGAATTTAAGAGACTTGCCAAAAACCATTCCTTGCATGTCTGGTTTTCCGTGAAGACCCATCGTCATGAAAAACACGGACCCGGCGGCATGCCGTCTTCGCTTTCGGATGTTTCCGACCTGTTTGACATTGTGATCCAACTCCGGCCCGAAGGCAAAAAAATCCATGTTATGACACTAAAGGGAGGACCGGCGGATTCTAACCGGCCGGCATTGTTCCTTGACCCTGCCACTATGCTTGTAAAAGATAATAGTTAGTTTCCATCCATAAATGGCTATTTTTCCGATGAGCGGCGTTCTCCGCGGGTTTCCGCCCTCGACGTACTTCAAGTACGCCTCGGGCGAAAACCCTTGTGCGGCCTTGCTCATCGAAAAAATCCCTCATTTATAAATTGGAAACTACTTAGTGCCTGAACGAGAAAGCATTGATCATTGAGTATTTATCATTTGTCATTGGTCATTTGCCTGCCCCGTGAAATTCTGGAAGGACCATTTCACTGGGGTCATTCGTCATTCGATATTCATTATTCGTTATTCGTCACTTTTCACTGAACCCTGAACCCTTATTATTTTTTTGACACTCAAATCTACTTGTCCTATATTTCTTAAAATGAAAATAGCATTTATTCATTATCATCTCAAAACCGGTGGCGTAACAACGGTTTTAAGACAGCAGGTGGAAGCTCTCCGTGACACGTGTGACATACTGGTATTGACCGGCGAGATTCCGGAATCGTCCTTTCTTTGCCATACCGTTCATATCCCTGGACTGGGTTACGATCGCCGAGATCAGAATAGATTGGCCCCCCAAGATATTGCGACCTCCATCACCCGGGCGATCAATCTAAAATGGAAAAGCGGATGCGACCTTGTGCATGTTCACAACCCCACACTGGCAAAAAACAGGAATTTTTTGAAAATTCTCAAAGCCCTCCAAAACAATAAGATCAAACTTTTTCTTCAGATCCATGACTTTGCGGAAGACGGAAGACCTTTGGTATATTTTTCTGAGGATGAATATATTCAAAACTGCCATTACGGTGTCATTAATTCAAGGGATTACAACATACTGCTCAAATCAGGATTAAAAGAAAAGGGGTTGCATAAAATTTTCAACACCATAAACCCTTTTAAGTTAAACACAACAGACGCAGCACCAAAAAACCTGGTTCTGTATCCGATTCGAGCACTCCGGAGAAAAAACATCGGAGAAGCAATCCTTATCTCCCTGTTTTTCAAAAACAATGAAACCCTTGCCATTACCCTCCCGCCCAACAGCCCGGCAGACCTGGAAAGCTATGATCAATGGAAGGCGTTTGTAAAAGAAAATAATCTGAATGTGATATTTGAAGCGGGTTTATCCCATGAATTTTCAGAACTTGTCCTGTCCGCCAGGTTTCTTATCACCACAAGAATTACCGAGGGATTCGGGTTTTCATTTCTCGAACCCTGGACCGCAAAAAAAATTTTATGGGGAAGAAAACTGCCGGAAATATGCCATGACTTTGAGAAAAAGGGGGTTTGGCTGGATCACCTTTACACGCGGCTGTCTGTTCCCGTGGAATGGCTCGGCAAAGAAAAGTTGTTTAGGAAGTGGCAGGCGTGTATACGAAAAGCGTGTTCCATGTTCGGCATAATGATCGATAAAACGAAAATCGTAGCTGCTTTTGAAAAAATAACCGCAAATGATAGCGTCGATTTTGGACTGCTTGATGAAGCCTTCCAAAAAACGGTAATATCTAATCTGTTATCCGACAAGTCAAATCGAGACAGGCTGACATCTCTTAACCCTTTCCTTTTGGATCCCGGAAACGTGTCAGACAAAGAGGCTCTGATACAAAACAACATGAAGGCAGTGGTGTTCCATTACAATAAAACGAACTACAGAAAGAATCTCGTTGATATCTATTCCAGAGTAATCAAGGATAAGGTTTACCATAAAATAGACAAAAAAATTCTTCTTTCAAAATTTCTGACTCCGGAAGATTTTAGCCTTCTCAAATGGTGAAATTATGGAAAAAAATGATTTGATCTCTAACTATATAGAGCCTATTTCCCCGCTTCCGACGTCTTTGAAGCCAAGCGGAAAACTGGAAGAAAAAATCGAGGTTGTTCTTTTTGACCTGTATGGCACACTCTTTATCAGCAGATCAGGCGATATCAGCATGGCAAAGAAAAAATCACCGCAAACGAAAAAACTTGAAAAATTGCTGCAAAAATTCGGAATTACAAAAGAGCCTCAAACCGTTTTAAAACAATTTTACGCTGCCATAGAAAACCAACATGAACTGCTCAAGAAAAAAGGGGTTGACTTCCCGGAAGTTGAAATAGACCAAATTTGGATGCGTGTGCTTGAAAATGACGACATTGAAGGCGTTCGTGCATTTGCCGTCACATATGAGATGATTGTAAATCCCGTATATCCCATGCCGAACCTTGAAAAAATGCTTTCGGTCTGCCAGGATTCGAATGTATTGATGGGCATTATATCAAACGCCCAGTTTTATACTCCATATCTGTTTAACTGGTTTCTTGGCGCAAATCCGGAAAATCTTGGATTTCACCCGGATCTTATCCTTTATTCATACAAATTCGGATATGCAAAACCATCCTCATTCATGTTCCGGGTTGCGGCGGATCGGCTTGAAGATATGGACATCTCTGCCCATTCAGCTCTCTATATCGGGAATGATATGTTAAACGACATCTATCCTGCAAAAAAGGCGGGATTCAAAACAGGACTCTTTGCCGGTGATGAAAGATCGCTGAGGTTGAGAAAAGATGAGCCTAAGTGCAAAGACCTTTGTGTTGATCTTGTAATAACCGATCTTG
>JAUVTO010000200.1 GCA_030601485.1 Desulfobacterales bacterium
CATACCAGGTGTTTTGACAGAATATCAGGATTGTAAGGATTTACCACCGCCGCTTCGGGTTCCCGTTTAATAAATTCTTTGGGATGACGCATGAAATACTGATCCAGGGCGTCCTCCCCGGCAATAAGAATCATTGCGGAATCCTGACCGCTGCGCCCTACCCTGCCGCCTCTCTGCCACGTGGCCACAACAGAACCGGGATATCCAACCAGCAGACAGAGATCCAGATCGCCGATATCGATACCCAGCTCCAGCGCGCTCGTGGATATCACTGCCAAAAGCTCGCCTTTGGCAAGCCGTGCTTCTATTTCCCTTCGTTCCTCAGGAAGGAATCCTGCACGGTAAGCGCTGATACGGTCGGCAAAAGCCCCTGATTGACTCCCCGCCCATATGGCAATTAATTCGGTAAGTTTTCTTGACTGGGTATATACAATGGTACGCAACCCGCGATGAAGCGCTGCTTTCAGCAAAAGGATGGCGGTCTGGGCCGGTCCTTGAACCGGATTCATAAATACAATATGCTTTGCGCCCATGGGAGCACCGCTTTTTGTGATGGTTTTGACGGTAAGCCCTGTGAGTTGTTGGGCAAGCTGGGAGGGGTTGGACACCGTGGCAGAGCAAAAAATAAATATTGGATTCGCTCCGTAAAAGGAACATATCCTTCGAAGCCGCCTGAAAACCTGGGCCATGTGCGACCCCATGATCCCCCGATACGTATGAACCTCATCAACCACCACCATATCAAGGCCACTGAAGAAATCGGCCCATTTACGGTGATGCGCAAGGAGTGACAGGTGAATCATTTCAGGATTTGTTAAAAGAATATTGGGAGGTGCTTCCCTGATTCGTTTACGATGCCAGGCGGTCGTGTCTCCGTCATAAATCTCAATTGTAGGTTTTATCTGCCCGTCCGTTTCCGTCATTTCTTTAAACGTACGCATTTGATCCTGAGCAAGAGCCTTTAAAGGAAAAATATAAAGGGCTTTGGATCCTGGATTTTTAAACACATTTTCCAGCACGGGAAGATTGTAAATAAGAGTCTTGCCGCTTGCGGTAGGCGTTGCAACCACAAGATGCCGGCCGGATCTTATTAAATCAACGGCATCTGCCTGGTGCTGGTAGAGATCATGAATTCCGGCTGATTTTATGATATACTTTATTTGTTCCGGCCACGGTTTCCCGGGTTTTGACAGGCTTGGAGGATGCACGGGTATCACCATATGATGAACCACCTGATCCCCGAGACGTTTCGAAGCGATCAGCGATTGTATATATTCTTTTATGCCTTTTGTTTCACGCATAAATTTGAGGAGGTCTCTCTCATCTTGTTTTATTTACTTGAAAAAGAATAAATCTGGTTGTATTATGTCGTAAAAATAAATATTATCTTATGCCATATCTCATGACGCAACCCCCTTTGCAAGAGAAAGTAGTGACAGGTTATACGAAACAGAAAATTGAAGGACTTCCTCCCCTGAAAGAGGCAACCGGTTATCCCACAATTTTTCCCAAGGATCTATATATATCATGGTAAATCAAGTTGTTTTATTGTTTATCTTACTGTTGTTGTCCGGCTTTTTCTCTTCTGCGGAAACCGCCTTATTTTCCATAAGCAAAACGAAAGCCCGGCACCTTGCCAAGAAAAAAACAAAGTCTTTGCTGCTGATCAAGCGTATGAAGGATGATCCTCACAGGCTCCTTTCCACAATCCTGATCGGAAACAATTTGGTGAATGTGGGCGCTGCGGCCCTGGCAACGTCTGTAACAATTAATATGTTTCCAAATCATGCAGTGGGTATTGCCACGGGAATCATGACGTTTCTGATTCTGGTTTTTGGCGAGGTAATACCCAAATCGTTTGCCACGCGGAATAATATTTTGATCGCAAGAATGGTCATCTATCCCATATACTGGTTCTCAATTTTATGTTACCCGGTTATCATATTCCTGAATTTTATACCCAAGCTAACCGGTAAAATCAAGAAAACGCCCACGGTAACCGAAGAAGAATTGATGACCTTTGTTGAAGTGGTTGAAGAAGAAGGAGAAATCAAAGAGGAAGAAAAGAAACTGATACACAGAATTTTTGAACTCGACGATACCAGTACTTCTGAAATCATGACCCCGAGAACAGACATGTTCGTTATTGAAGCCAATGAAAAACTGGTTTTAGAAGATCTCCTTAAGTCCGGTTTTACAAGAATTCCGGTAATTGAGAATGATCTTGATCATGTTATCGGCATCATAAATATAAAAGATCTCTTTTTACATAACGTGACATCAGGCACCCGGATTGATGTCCGCAAAATCATGACAAAACCGTATTTTGTTCCGGAAAATAAAAAATTAGACAAGCTGCTTCATCAATTCAGAATAAGAAAACATCACATGGCTATTGTTGTTGATGAATACGGCGGTGTGTCCGGACTGATAACCCTGGAAGACGCACTTGAAGAAATTGTGGGAGAGATCGTCGATGAAACCGATAAGGAAGAACCGCATATTGTGGAGAAAAAGAGCAAGGAATGGAGGGTTCTGGGGATGGCTGATATTGATGAGATCAATGAAATCATAGGGATGGACATCCCGGACTCAAAGGATTATGACACGTTTTCCGGATATGTCTTGAATACAATCGGAAGAATTCCAATAGAAAAGGAAAAAATAACCATTGGAACATATATTGTTACCGTGGAAGAAATGGACGGAAACAGAGTAAAAAAATACAGTATCAAACAGCAATCACAAAATTTGACCGAACAGTAAAAATCCTTGCCCAGGCGCCGCCCCAGAGGGGCTCTGCCCCGGCGGGAGGATCAGGCTTTGGTTTGACCCTAAAAGGGTTTGTTATCCTACAAGCCGGACAAGTTAAAAGTGATAAGTGACCTAAAGTGCTTAAAGTTATGGAGTCGCTACGCTCCGCTGATTTTATATAATTGATAAAATTCCTTAACTTTAGCTCACTTTAAACTTTAGTTCACTTCAAACTCTTACGGCGTTTCTTCAGGTAGAACCGGATAACTCTGACCTGGCTCACAGGACCGGGTTTTTCAGGACCAAATAAAGAATAGTAAGAGGTTATTATGGGAATCAGCAAAGTTGTTAAAAAATATAAAATAAATGAGCAGCCTAATGATTTTTCTTTTTGGCAATCAAAATCATATGAAGAGCGGCTTAATGCATTAGAGCAAATCCGAAAAGAATACAATTTATGGAGATATAATGCTGAGCAAAGATTTCAAAGAATTTATAGAGTTGTTAAACGAAAACAATGTTAAATATCTGGTGGTAGGCGGGTATGCCGTCGCACTTCACGGGCATCCACGTTATACAAAAGATCTTGATGTATGGATTGAACTGTCGCCTGAAAACGCAGGTAGGGTTTTACAAGCACTCGAAAAATTTGGCTTTGGATCACTTGATCTCAAACCCGATGATTTTCTTGAAGCAAATCAAATAATTCAATTAGGTTATCCTCCCAATCGCATTGATATATTGACAACGTTAACAGATTTGAAGTTTGAGGAGTGCTACAAATCAAGAATTCAAGTTGAAATCCAAGGTCTTCATATTAATTTTATTGATATCGAAAACTTAAAGAAAAACAAACGGGCGACCGGTCGTTCACAGGATCTGGCAGATGTAGAAAACTTAGAATAAGGAAACC
>JAUVTO010000210.1 GCA_030601485.1 Desulfobacterales bacterium
AACGCGTGCTAAAGCCCTTCAAACAGTCAGTCAGTTTCCAAGAGAAACACGCCGTCGCTACGCTGCACCGAAATCAAATGTGTTTACCCTGAAATGAAGGTCATATGCTGTTGACGATTGTCTAAAATAGTGCTATTATAAAAAAATAATAAAAAAAGAGTATCCGCGTGAGGTGGGCTGTCAGGGGGCAAGATTGGCATTCTGGAGTGTAAGGGAAGAGCTGAGCCAGGCAAACAGATTGAGGCGTTCCTATTATGAGCTTTTGCGGGATGAGCTCGATCAGCATATGGTTAAATATGCTCTGTTAGATTCCTATGATAATTTTCGTTGCAAAAAAATCAATTACCCGTTTGTAGAAAAACGCGAGTTGAAGCCCCGTGCGCGTATCCCGGCCGTGGAGCATGAATGCCAGAACTCTTTTTTAGTAATTTTTATGGAAGACACCATCCCTTCAGCTCACAAGAAATATATCCGGTTCTTTGAAAGGAACAAAACCACTAAACTTAATCTTCTCCGTTATGGGAAGCTTTCACTATCAAGTAAATTTGATAGGACGCAGAAATATTTAGAATCAGTCCATTTTCATGATTTGTTAAAGATATTGCTTCCTGTGGATTATGCACTCCTTATTCAGCGAGATCCGACCGGAAGGGCTAAGAATAGATTCAGCATGTCACACTTTCATGTGCGTATCGACTGGCCAATTTCAGATGCAGCCGAAGACCTGGCTCGCAGTCTTCGCTATATATCCAAAGATTTATATGAAAAAGGAGATAAATACGTAGAAGACATCCAAAAAAAGTTCTTCGAGTATTATTGTCTTCCCATGGATGTTGGTGGCAGAAGGACTGCAGCTATTGTTGCGGCCCAGTATCTAAAAAGGATCCCTTGTATTACTACGGTTTATGCAGGAAGCAGCGAGTCCAGGGCGTTGATACGGATTTCCGAAAGGGGCGTTTCAAAACTGCTTCTGATGAAATTTAAGAACGGTGAAATGGACCAGATTGCAGAGGCAAATAATATTGCGGTCCGAACGTTCAAGAAAAATTATGTGGTAAACCGCCAAAAAAAGTACGGCATCTGCATATTCCAGGCAACCTATTCATTTACCAATCATGCCAGGATGCCTGACGACGGAAAGCTACGGGAAATCAAGCCGGATTTGAACTGGCTGAGCGTCGGAGGGCAACATATTGTTCCAAAACCGGGTGTGTGGAAATGTCCTCCGCTTTCCTTGAATGTCATCTATACCTGATCCATCTCTTTCATCATTGCGGTTTCGTCGCAGTCCGGGAATTTCACACACATGATGCAGTCCGCCCAGATTTTCAACGGGAGTTTTGATCTGTCTATTTGCATAAATCCGAATTTTGTAAAAAATTCCTGGCGGTAAGTGAGTGCAAATACTTTTTTTATCTCAAACGATTTTGCCTCGGAAAGCATTGCTTCCACAAGATTTGACCCTATTTTTTTCCCCAGATGGTCAGGATGTACGGCAAGGGATCGTATCTCTGCAAGATCATCCCAGCAGAACTGTAGTGAACAACAGCCGATAACCTCGTCATTTTTTTCATCCACGTAAACCGAGAAATCTCTGACATGGTCGTATAAAACACTCAGAGGGCGCGGCAGAAGCTCTCCCTTGCGGCCGTAATTTTGAAGAAGCTCGTGAATGGCTTTTATATCCTTTATTTTGGCTTTTCGAATCATGATAGTCCTTATTTTTTCGATGTCCTTTTACCTAAAATCTGCATTAACCTTTTTCTTTTCGCCACAAAGGCACCAAGACACTAAGAACGAATAACAAGATAAAATCCTTCGTGTCTTCGTGCCTTAGTGGCAAAACTTTTTTAGGTATTATGGAATCACTTTTATGTTACAATGTTTCGTAAGTCAATAACCGGTGCCTTGAATTTCAGCGAAATCTTTTGGGTTCTGTTCCTTTTTTAAAAAGAGCTGTGACCGCCCCGGGTGAATCGTCAGATGCAAGCAGGCCGGTAAAGGGATCCATGGGCACCTTAACCAGGTCATCCGGCATGTCAAAGTATTGAAACGGTTTTCTATCAAGTGCTTTGGTCATGAATTCGATCCATATGGGGAGCGCTGCTTTGGCACCGGTTTCCCGTTTCCCGATGGTAACAAAAACATCTTGTCCCACCCATACTCCGGTTGCAATAGATGGTGAGAAACCAATAAAAAGTGCATCTTTATATCCGTTGGTGGTACCTGTTTTCCCGGCAACCGGACGGGTAATTGCCCGTGCTTTTTTTCCCGTGCCTTCCTGGATTACCCCTTTGAGCATATCTGTCATGATGGCTGCGCCTGCTCGTGACATGGCCACTTTTTTTAGGGGTTTTACACGAAATACAAGCCGCCCGTTTTGATCAACGACTTCCATGACGCCGTAAGGTTTGACAAACTCTCCTTTGTTGGGGAAAACCGCATAGGCAGCCGTTAAATTGATAAGCGTTACTTCCGATGTGCCGAGGGCAAGGGAAAGATTCGGATAGAGGGTCGATTCGATGCCGAGAGTGTATCCAAACCTTGCTACCGATGAAGGCCCCAACATTTCGATTAATCTGATTGCAGGTATGTTTTCTGAAAGGCTCAAGGCCATTCTGAGCGTGATCTCACCCTTGTAGTCTCCTGAAAAGTTTTCCGGCCTCCAGTGGTTTCGCCGGGTTGCAATTTTAAAAGATACCGGTGCATCGAGAATAATTTTACTCTGAGGAAAATCATGTTCAATGGCATAGGCATAGACAATCGGCTTGAATGCGGATCCGGGCTGCCTTTTTGCGCTGGTTGCCCGGTTAAAAGGGCTTTTGTAAAAATCCTTGCCGCCGATCATGGCAAGTATTCCACCGGATTGCACATCCAGAGAGACCAGGGCACATTCAGGCGCCGGATTTTTCATTTTCTGATTTTTCATTCTGTTTTCAAGGGCTAAAAGCCCGTTTGCCACTGCATGTTCCGCCGCCTTTTGCAGATTAAAATCGAGTGTTGTATAAACGGTCAACCCTCCTTTATAGAGTCTTGATGACCCCAGGGTTCTTTCAAGGAAATTTTTAATATACTCCACAAAGTATGGCGCTTTGACCGGATTATTGTTTTGTTTAACGGGATAAATCCGTTCTTCTCTTGCTTTAGTAAAGGCTGTTTCCGATATGACACCGGTATCTTTCATCTGTTTTAAAACGATATTTCTCCGTTTTATCGCAAGATCTTTGTCAACCAGAGGGGAATATCGTGACGGTGCTTTGGGAAGGCCTGCAATCAGGGCGCATTCGGCAAGCCCCAGGTCTTTTGCAGGTTTACCGAAAAATATCCTTGCGGCCGATTCCACACCATAGGCGCCGCTTCCGAAATACACCTGGTTAAGA
>JAUVTO010000161.1 GCA_030601485.1 Desulfobacterales bacterium
TTTCAATATTGCAAAGATGCTCTTCACCACCAGTGGCGCCAGACCCAGGGAAGGCTCATCCAACGTAATGAGACTGGGTTGAGACCTGAGTGCCCGGCCCACCGCCACCATCTGTTGCTCGCCTCCAGACAGGTAAACCGCCCGCTGATTACGCCTTTCCCTGACAAGCGGGAAATAGTTCAGGACCATTTCCAGGTCTTTTCTCACCCGGCTGCGGTCAGACCGCGTGAAAGCCCCCACCACAAGGTTTTCGACCACGGAGAGATCGGAGAATATGCGACGACCCTCGGGAACCATGGAAATCCCATTCCGGACGATCCGGTCCGGGTCATCATCCTGGATCTCTTTTCCATCGAAGGATATGGTTCCGCCTTCCAGGTCGCCATTCTGCAGCCTGAGAACTCCGCTGATGGTCTTCAGCGTTGTGGTCTTCCCCGCGCCGTTGGCCCCCAAAAGTGCAACGATGTTCCCTTTTGGCACAGAGAGGGATATGCCCTTCAACACGAGGATCACGTCGTTGTAAACAACCTCAATGTTATTAACTTCAAGCATCCTGCGCTCCGTTTTTCATCCCTAAGCCGTGAAATAAAAGCTGTCTAAAGGTTTTAACGAAAACCGGCCCCTCAAGCACATCCCTGCTGCGCTGCCACTGCAGAAGAACCCCGTCGTGAAAGGCGATGATGGTGTAAGCCGCCGTATGGGTGTCAAGAGCGGGGTCAATGAGGCCCTGAAGTTTGCCTTCTTCCACAATTCGGCGCAGAAAACGGGCGTATTTAAAATAGATGCGCCTGAATTCCGAATCAAACCGATCATGGCCGGCTCCTGAGAACTCGGCTGAAATGATCGTGGCTAACAGGCAGAGCTCGCGGTTTTTTTCGGCAAAATTGGCGGCAAAATTGAAATAATGGTGGAGCTTATCCAATGCGTTGCCTTTAACGTCCTCGACCTCTGCGATGAGTTGATCCAGAAATTCCATTTCAAATTGCTTAATGAGGGCCAACAACAAGTCTTCCTTGCTGGAAAAATGAGCATATAGCGCCCCTTTGGTAAGGCCGATGGCTTTGGTAATGGCGGCAATGGAAGTGCCATGATATCCATGGTTCACAAACAAGTGAGCGGTCGCCGTAAGGATTCGGGCCACGGTTTTTTGACTTTGTATAGCTTTTGCGGTTAGAGGCGACAACAATATTTTCCTTTACGAAATTGAGTTCATATTACATGCTGATCGTTTAGGATCTTTTTCGGATATCGACAATAGACCACTCATGAATCGAATGGGAAAAGGGTTATGGGGGTATTTTTGTATTGAAAGCCTCTAACAGCGCTCCAACATCACGGCTGTGCCAACGCCCCCTCCGGCGCAGAGACCGGCTATCCCAAGGTTCAGACCCTGCCGCTCTAACTCATAATAGAGTGTCACAATCAGGCGGGCGCCAGTGCAACCCACCGGGTGGCCAAGAGAGATGCCGCTGCCGTTAACGTTGGTTTTCTCCCTGTCCAGCCCCAATTCTTTTTCACAGGCCAGGTAATAGGAGGCAAATGCTTCATTCACTTCGAACAGATCCACGTCCCCCAGCACAAGTCCGGTCTGGGCCAAAACATCCTTGATAGCAGGCACGGAGGCGATGCCCACATAATGGGGATCCACAGCCTTGGTGCTGAAGGCTTTGATTTCAGCAAGGGGCTTGAGGCCGAACTCCTTCACTTTGTCCTCCGAGGCCAATACCAGTGCTGCCGCCCCGTCATTGAGACTGGAGGCATTGCCCGCGGTGACCGAGCCGTCCTTTTGAAAAGCCGGTTTGAGTTTGGCCAGTTTCTCTACGCTTATGTCCCGTCGGGGATTTTCATCGGTGTCCACTACTTTGGCGGGTCCCTTTCCCCGGGGCACTTCCACCGGTACGATTTCCCGAGTAAAACGGTCTTCTTCAATGGCTCGAACCGCCCTTTGATGGCTGTAGACGGATAGTTCATCCTGCTCAAGGCGGCTCAGATTATATTTCTCGGCCAACCGTTCGGCCGCGATCCCCATACCGCCCCCCACCGGGTATTCCTGCATGGATTTCCATAAGAGATCAATGGCTTCCATGTGTCTTAACCGCTGTCCCCATCGTGCGCTGTCCAGAATATAGGGAGCGTTGGACATGGATTCGACACCGCCCGCAATCACCACGCCGGCCATGCCCTGAATTATGGTCATGGCGCCAAGGATGGCCCCCTGCATGGCGGAAGAGCACGCGCAGTTAATCGTATACCCGGGGACTTCATAGGGCAACCCGGCCAAAAGTGATGCCACTCTTGCCACGTTTTGCTCCAGAGGCGCCATGCAGTTTCCCATGATCACCTGATCCACCTGATCCTTTTGTATATCGGCGCGAGAAAGCGCGTTTAGAATGACCAGTTGGGCCAAATCCAATGGCTTGGTCGTCCGCATTGCTCCACCAAAGGCACCGATAGGTGTTCGTACCGCGCTCACAAGAAATACCTTTTGGGGCATGATGAATCCTCCCTACATTATTATTTAGTGTCCGAACGAAAACTAGGATTTTTCGTTCAGATCAAGGAAGGCGAAAATTTTAACCGCAGGAATACATTGAGTATTTCGAGGATTAAAATTTGAGTCTGACGCAGATATGGGCGAAAAAGACAGTTTTCGTTCAGACACTATTTAACCTGTTTGGTCAACAACCCGTCACAGATGATGTGCCGTTTAGGCTTGCACGCATGATCGGTAGAAATCTGAAGGTTCTATTCCATTAAGGCCCAATCAGAACAGGATGGTGCATCAAGATAAAACACATACCGACCGTTCAGGATCTTTAATGGGACCTGTTTCACTTGTCAAGGATTTTTTTGATGATCCTGAGAAAAATCAGAAAAGCATGGATTTGTGTTTTCAATTACACCTGTTTAGAGAGCAGTCAAGATCTTGATAGTAATGGGGATTTTTTTACTTGACAGGGTAAAACATGTTGCTGCTGGGGTCCAAGCTAACTGTCTGATATTATAGCTTAACGCCTCTAAACAGGGAGGTTTTTTGGCCGTAGATCCACTTTTTTGAGGGTGAAACCACCGTTTCGATTAACAATTATTAAACATATTACCGTATAGTAGCGATGAACAAATGTGTATATTTAATTCAAGATTCCATATTTTACCATGATCTTTAATAAGTAGCTATTAATTTTGTATAGGAGTTGATTCATAATGGAAAAATCGCAGTTACGCATTATAGACCGATTGTTGACTGAAGGTGCGCAGACTGTTTCCGATGCAGGAAAACAATTTGATGTATGGAGGCAGTCATTTTACCGGCAAACCAAAGGCTGGCCTGATCCCGTAGACAGGGCTGTCATCGGCGGGTTTATCACGGACTGCGTTGCTTTTGCATTTGCCGCCGGCTATTGTTCGGCCCTGCAATCCCTTGTCCCTGAACTCCCGACAGACAAAATCACCAGTTTCTGTGTTACAGAAGAAGGCGGCGCCCATCCTCGGGCCATCAAAACCCGGCTGGCACCTGTGAGTGATGAAAGCGGGGATCAGGCAAATACTTTAAATGGCGAGAAAAAGTATATCACCTGCGCCAATGAAGCGGATCTGATTCTGGCGGCCGCATCAGAGGGTGCCTATGATGATGGAAGAAACCGAATCCGGATGGTGAAGGTAGACAGCAGGGCTCCCGGAGTCACCATCACCCCGATGAAAGACATTCACCTGGTGCCGGAAATCAGTCACGGCATGGTTACATTTAATAATGTTACCATCCGAAATGCCGATCTGCTCTCCGGCGACGGATACCTTAATTACATCAAGCCATTTCGAACCATTGAAGACCTGCATGTAACCGCCGCTATTTCAGGGTATCTGTTTCGGATTGCATGTCAATATGACTGGGACCGGGAGATCAAGCAAAACATTCTATGCCTGATTGTCACCATCAGAACGCTTGCACTTAGCGATCCGGGCGCACCGTCGGTTCACATACTCACCGGGGATGTATTGAGCCGGACAAGAGAGCTGATTCAACGCATTGACCCTTACTGGGAGGCTGTTGATAAGGATACCCGGGATGCGTGGAACAGGGATAAGGCCCTGATGGATATCGCCGGTAAAGCCAGGCTCCGACGCCTTGAAACCGCTTGGGCTGTTTATCAAAAAAAAGATCCGGATGAAGATTTTTTAAGCTGAAGCTGCCGGGCAAATTCGTCAGGGTCACATGTCGGGAGCGCGCATATTCCGTTATCTCTTTAACGCCGCTCTTAAGTTCAGGCTTGTCGGACATTCTCTTTTCGAGACCTTTGAAAAATGTTCAATTTTGGTCAAGATCAAGAAAGGCGATAATTTTAACCACAGGAATATATTGAATATTTCGAGGATTGAAATTTGAGTCTGACGCCGAGATTGAGCAGATAAATGCAGACTTCGAAAGGGGGCGTTTTGCAAAGGTCTCTTTTCATCATTTCAACGACCTGCTCATATGTCGTTTCAGAGCAAAACAGTCAACAGCAGACCGCATTTGATAACATGATACCATGCATCTGGGACTTCTATCCTAAGTGGTCTGGACATGATTTGTAAATCTAACAGTTCATACAGGTAAGTCAATCAAAGACTTGACCCGAAACACATTGGTTTCTTTATGTGCCAACCCAAGTGCATCCCGAAGCTTTTCCAGGATGCGGGTAGATACATCAGGGTTTTCCTTCAGAAACTTCTTGACGTTCTCCCTACCCTGTCCAATCCGTTCATCGGCAAAGGAATACCAGG